>CALFYU010000322.1 GCA_937952455.1 uncultured Planctomycetaceae bacterium | reverse complement strand
CGTCAACCTTCTTGGCACCCTCATAGTGCGTCATCCCCATAAAACCGAGCGCGATAATGCCGATCCGGGACCACTTGGACCGTATTGCCCAGATAATCGCCGCGGCGTTCCTTTTCGATCACGCTGGAGTAGATTTGCCCGGTCGTGTAATTCGATTTCCGCGAAAGGGGGCTGTTGGTGAACCGTTCGTAGTGCCCCAGGTCGAGATCGGTCTCTGAGCCGTCGTCCAGCACGTAGACTTCGCCGTGCTGAAACGGGCTCATTGTGCCGGGGTCGACGTTGATATACGGATCGAGCTTCTGCATTCGCACGTTCAGCCCGCGCTGTTCCAACAGCAGCCCGATGGAGGCGGAGGTCAGCCCTTTTCCTAAGGAACTCACCACCCCGCCGGTGACGAAAATATGCTTGGTCATCCTGAACTTTCACCGAGAAGGAACCGATCACGACAGGCGTCCGCCTGACGGGCAAAATGCGACAGTCCCAATCTTCACGATTGCGGCCCCGAACTGTCAACACACCTTCTCGCAAACGTACCGCGGACCGGAAAAATCGGACTCCCAGCGCCGAAAACCTTCACAAAATCGTTCCAGCCCTCGCGACGAACGGCACCCGCGGGGTGGCCGCGATAGCTCCGCTATCGGGGCGGGCGAAGCCCGCAGGAAGCCGCAATTCCGGCTGCCAATTTTCTTTGGGCACGGAATGGCGGGGACGCCTGAAACTGCTGCGTCTTGTGCCTTCGGCACACGGATTGCCGCAGGCAATCCGTGCCACCCGGCGTGCCGCTCGCCGATCACGCCGCCCGGCCGCGGCGCTGGACGAACTTGGCGTAGTCCTCCGGCGTATCGATTCCCGCCGCCGGATGCGCCACCTCGCCGACTTGAATCGTCGCTCCTGCTTCCAACGCCCGCAATTGCTCTAATCGTTCGAGCTTTTCCAGCCGTGACGGCGGCAGTTCGGTCAGCCGCAGCAGAAAATCGCGGCGGTACGCATACAGCCCCAAATGCAGACGCCAGGGGGAATCGCCGCTACTTAACAGCTCATCCGGCTCACCGTCCCGATAAAACGGGATCGGGCAGCGGCTGAAGTACATCGCTGCCCCGTTGGCGGCGCAGACGACCTTTGTGCAGGAGTTGTCCGCCCATTGCTCGCGGGTGGTGATCGGCGTGCAGAGCGTCGCCATTTCCGCGTCTGGATTGGCGATCAACAACTCGACCAACTGGTCCAAATTGGCCGGGTCGATATCGGGTTCATCCCCTTGGATATTGACGATGATATCCGCGTCGCCGGTGCGGCGGCGAACGACTTCGGCGATGCGATCAGTCCCGCTGGGGTGGTCATCGCGGGTCATTTCACATGTCCCGCCGAAGGAACGGACGACTGAGGCGATCTCTTCACTGTCGGTGGCGACGATAATCTCCGCCAACCGCGACGCCCGGCAGGCCGCCTCCCATGTGTACTGCAACAGCGGTTTACCGGTTTCGGCCAACAAAAGCTTCTGGGGCAGGCGCGAAGACGCCAGTCGCGCCGGGATGATTCCAATTGCACGCATGGGAAACCACCATTTCTCTCTCGCCCGGCCGGGCCGGGGGATCGTCCATGAAACGAGGGGGCAGGCCGTCAAAACAGGGGCGGGGTGATACCAGAAGCGGCCTCTCAAATCGAGATCAATCGCCGCTTAGCGGGGTGTCACCATAAGGGGCACGGTTGCGCGCGATTCGGGTGCGCCCGCCGGTCTGCCAGATTACGTTCCGCCGACCTCTGTCTGACGGGGGACCCTGCCAAGTTGGCAGTCGTTTCGCTCGTCCAGATTTGATGGATTGCCATAAGAGTTTTATGGGCCACCGGTTGCGGAATTTGGCTGGATTGGCACACTGCTTGCTTTTCCGGTTCGTCCGGTGGAAGGAGTGCCTCCGCGGCGCGGGGGCGATCGGCCAATACGGACTGGGTGGGCGGTGCTCGCCCGCATGCAAATAGACCAATAGACCAGACGTTCCGTCCGGTGGGACAAAATCACAGCAGTCGCACATCAGCCTGTAGTGAGGAGAAACTGTGGCGAAATTGATGCATTTCGATGAGGATGCCCGCGCAAATTTGTTGGCGGGGATCGGCAAGTTGGCAAGAGCAGTCGGCAGCACCCTCGGCCCCCGCGGACGCAACGCCGTCCTCGACAAAGGGTGGGGCAGCCCCAAGGTCACAAAGGACGGCGTGACGGTCGCCGAAGACGTGGACTTGGAAGACCCGTTTGAGAACATGGGTGTGCAGTTGGTCAAAGAGGCCGCCTCCAAGACCAGCGACGTCGCCGGCGACGGCACCACCACGGCCACGATTCTGGCCGAGGCCATCTTTAAGGAAGGGTTGAAGTTCATCGCGGCCGGCGCCGATCCGATGTCTCTCAGTCGCGGCATCCGCAAAGCGGTTGACGCCGTCGTCGAGGACATCAAAAAGATGGCCAAGCCGGTGGCCGGCAACGACAAAAAACAGATCGAGCGCGTAGCGACGATCGCCGGAAACAACACCCCCGAAATCGGCTCGATTCTGGCCAACGCCCTGATGAAAGTCGGGGCCGACGGTGTGATCACCGTCGAAGAAGGCCGCCACGTCTCCACCGAAGTGGAACTTGTCGAGGGGATGCAATTCGAGCGGGGTTATCTCTCGCCGCACTTCGTCACTGATCAGGATCAGCAGGAGTGCGTGCTGGAGAATTGCAAAATCTTGATCTATGAAGAGAAGATCAGCAACGCCAAGGATTTGGTTCCGCTGTTGGAAGCCGTTTCCAAGGCGAACGTTCCGCTGTTGATCATTGCTGAAGACATCGAAGGCGAAGCGTTGGCTACGCTGGTGGTCAATAAGCTCCGCGGCATTCTGAATGTCGCGGCCGTTAAAGCGCCCGGTTACGGCGATCGCCGCAAGGCGCAGATGGAAGACATCGCCGTATTGACCGGCGGCAAAGCGATCTTCAAAGACCTGGGGCTGAAGCTCGAAAACGTGCAGCTCAGCGACCTGGGTTCGGCCAAGAAGATCCGCATTACGGCTGAGAACACGATCGTGGTCAACGGCGGTGGTTCCAAATCGGCCATCGAGGGCCGTGCCGAGCAAATTCGCCGCGAGATCGGCGAAACCGACAGCGAATACGATCGCGAAAAGCTGCAGGAACGCTTGGCGAAGCTGGCCGGTGGCGTCGCGCAGATCAACGTTGGTGCCGCGACCGAGACCGCCATGAAAGAACGCAAGGACCTGATCGACGACGCGTTGGCGGCCACGCGGGCAGCCATTGAAGAGGGGGTCGTTCCGGGCGGCGGCGTGGCGCTGGTTCGCTGTGCCAAGGCGGTCGACTCGCTCAAGCTCGACGGAGACGAGGCTCACGGTGCGTCAATCGTCAAAAACGTGTTGGATATCCCCATTCGCCGGATCGCCGAGAACGCGGGTTCCGAGGGAGCCGTGGTTGCCAACAACGTTCGCAAGCTGAAGAACAAGTCGGAGGGCTTCGACGCTCTGAACGACCGGTACGGCGACATGTTCGAGTTCGGTATTGTCGACCCCGCCAAGGTGACGCGGATCGCCCTGCAGAACGCGGCGAGCGTGGCCTGTCTGTTGTTAACGACCGAAGCGGTCGTTGTCGAAGAACCGGCCGAAGAAGAGGACGACCACCATCACGATCATGACCACGGCATGGGTGGCATGGGTGGAATGGGAGGTATGCCGGGCATGGGCGGCATGGGTGGCA
>CALFYU010000321.1 GCA_937952455.1 uncultured Planctomycetaceae bacterium | reverse complement strand
ATGGCCAATGGCGGATCGTTGGTCCCCAGCGTCTCGATCACGGCGGCGGCTGCTTTGCGAAGAATCGTGGCCCGCGGGTCGAAGTTCTTGTAAACGCGGTGACCGAAGCCCATCAAGCGAAAATCGGAGTCCTTGTCCTTGGCCAGATTGACGAACTTCATATAGTCGCCGCCGTCCTGTTGGATCATCTCCAACATTTCCAGGACCTTCTGATTGGCCCCGCCGTGCAGCGGACCGGACAGGGCACAGATGCCGGCCGAGATCGATGCAAAAAAATTGGCCTGGCTGCTGCCGACCATTCTTACTGTCGACGTGCTGCAGTTTTGCTCGTGATCGGCATGCAAGATCAGCAGCATGTTCAATGCCTTAACCAGCACGGGCGGGACTTCATAAGGCGTCGTCGGCAGCGCGAACATCATGTGCAGGAAATTGGCGCAGTAAGATAAGTCATCGCGGGGATAGATAAAGGGCTGTCCGATCGACTTTTTGTATGCATACGCGGCAATCGTCTTGGCCTTGGCCAGCAGCCGGATCATGTTCAGGTCGTCGTCTTCCGACAACTCCGGGTAATACGTCGACATCGACGCGACCATCGCCGAGAGGATCGCCATCGGATGGGCGCTCGGCCGAAAACCCTCGAAGAACTTTTTCATGTCCTCATGGATCATGCTGTGGTAGGTCAGCTGCTGTCGAAAGTTCGCCAGTTGATCCTTGTTGGGTAACTCGCCGTACATCAGCAGATAACAGATTTCGGGAAACACGGCGCGCTCCGCGATCTGTTCGATCGGATACCCGCGGTACCGCAGAACCCCCTTTTCACCATCGATAAACGTAATCGCACTTTCACAGGAACCGGTGTTTCCGTAACCCGAGTCCAGCGTGATCACATTCGCTTGAGACCGCAGGCTGGTGATGTCGATGGCCCGTTCGCCTTCCGTGCCCACAACCACCGGAAGCTCGAATTCCTGACCGTCCAGCACCAACTTAGCCGTCCCCATTGTTGTTCCCCTTGCCAATTGACAATTTCAGTTCGTCGTTGGTTTGGTGTCTTCGTTTCGACATACGCGTCATCATTGCACCGGCCGCACGGGCCAAGCCCGACGGCCCTCCAATGATACGGTGCCGCCCGGAAATGATCGAGTCAAAAAGCCCGTGAGCATAACCTCTTACCGCCCAAAATCCTAAGTCCGGCGGAACAACTTGCCACTCCCTACCCGCGAAACCGGTCGAAAGGATCGCACACCTTACGAAACGGCGGCCAATCGCGATTGCAGCCGTTGGGAGGCCAAATCGTTTTTGACTCTCTGCGTTTGCGGCGATAGACTAAATGGAAATCATTTCTTGAATGTCACCGACGCTTTTTCCATTCGAAAACTCAGCTTGCGGTGCCTCTCTGGTAAGTCCATTGGAGACGTGGATATCTCATGAACGCAAAAATCTCGGATCTGATGACGGAAAAAGTCATGACGGCCACTCCCCACCAAACGGTAGGCCACGTCCGCGAGGTAATGAGCTCCCATTCGGTCAGTTGTATGCCCGTCGTTGACTCTGCCGGTGCACCAGTCGGGATCGTCACCAGTACCGACGTGCTGCATGCGGAAAAGGACGGGACGCCGATCAGCCATATCATGACCGAGAAAATTTATAGCGTGCCGCAATACGGCGATGTCTCCTTGGCGGCGCGGATCATGGTCAATCACAAGATCCACCACGTCCTCGTCACTCACGAGACGAAATTGGTGGGGATTGTCAGCTCGTTCGACTTGCTGCGTCTGGTTGAGGACCACCGCTTCGTCATGAAAAATCCTCCAGACGTTTCGTCCCGTGGTGGAAAACGGAAGAAGGCCGAGTCGGTCTGACCGATTTAAAAGTGGTCGCGGCAGCCCTTCAATGCGTTCCGGAACCGCAACCGCCCGATCCGCAACCGCCGGCACCACACCCCCCCGCATGCGGCGGAGGCTCGATGAGCGGGAAGAAGCGCACGTCGAACTCACGACTGGCCGACAATTCTTCGGCCACGCTCTCCAATTCCGGAAACTGCTCACCCAAGAAATAGAGCACAACCGTTGCACCGTCAAACAGCCGTTCAAAATCGACGACGTCGACCGCTAAGTCGTGTTCGGCCAAAACACGGTCCGCATCATTCAACAGGCCGGGAGGCTCTTGGGAAAGTAATTTGTGCTGCGCCAAATCGTCGTCGCGTGCCGCACGCAGAACTTCCCCGGTCGGCTTTTCGGCATCCACGGACTTGGGGCGTTTGCCGTCGAGCGGACTGGAGAGAACCTCTCCCAGTTCCAGTCCACGGGACGTATTGACCACGACCCGATCTTTGTGGCGACATTCGATCGATTCAATCGAGCCGAACCAGGCCACCCACCCCAGTGCACCGTAGCGGATGAGATACCGATGCACGCCGTCGTCGGAAACCTCACCGGCATCGCCGGCTTGTGGGACCTGCAGTTGCAACTCGCCGTCGTCGACACGCACCGCGAACTGCTCGACTCGGTGCCCCATATGCGAAGTGCAATCGCCGGTAATGACGTCGAATTCCCAACCATGCAGCGGACAGGCGACGACTGTGCCCTGTAAGTCGCCCGCAGCCAGTGAGGCGCCGCGATGTGGGCAGACACTGTCGATGGCGTGAAACCGGCCGTCGAGGTTGAAGACCGCCACGCGGCGGCCGGCCGATTCAAAAACTTTACTCGAGCCGGGCGGCACTTCGCTCGCCAGACCCAAGGAAACGGTTTCCAACATGTTACGCACTCTCTATTGCTGCCGACTCGCGTTCCGGTTGCGGAGAGCGAGCGGAGGTTGTTGCCAATGCTGTCCCGCGACTTGTGACGGGCGGCAAATCTCATGATACTCAGTGGAGAACCATTTTTTATAGTCCGGATGCAAAGGACCGTCGCAGGATGTCTCGCTTGAGTCGCGCCGCCGCCAGTTTGTCGTTCGTGATGGGGTTTGCCGTTTGTGTTGGCGGGGCACACGGGCAAGGTTATTCCCCCGAACAAGCGGCTGCAAAAATGACGGTCGCCGAGGGACTCAAGATCGGGTTGTTCGCCTCCGAGCCGGAAATCCGGCAACCGATCTTCGTCAAATGCGACGACCGCGGCCGGCTGTGGACGATTCAGTATCTGCAGTACCCCAATCCCGCCGGACTGACGCGTGTCAAGGTGGACCGCTGGTCGCGAACCGTCTACGACCGCGTCCCCAAACCGCCGCCGCACGGCCCGCGGGGGGCGGACAAGATCACCATCATGGAAGACACCGATGGCGACGGCCGCGCCGATAAGTTCCAAGACTTCGTTGACGGTTTGAACCTTTGCACCGGCGTCGCCTTTGGACACGGCGGCGTGTTCGTGCTGCAGGTTCCGTATCTTTTATTCTATCCCGACAAAAACCGCGACGACGTCCCCGATTCTGACCCGCAGGTGTTGCTCACCGGTTTCGGCATGGAAGACGCCCAGTCGCTGGCCACCCATCTCACCTTCGGGCCAGACGGTTGGCTGTACGGCCTGAACGGCAGCACGACCACCTGCAATATCCGCGGCATCGAATTCCAGCAAGGCGTTTGGCGGTATCACCCGGTCACGAAGGAGTTTGAACTCTTCGCCGAAGGGGGCGGCAATCTGTATGGGTTGACGTACGATGCCGACGGCAATCTGTTTTACAGCTCCAACGGCGGACTGTTCTGGCATGCCGTACAGGGCGGCTACTATCAAAAGAGCTTCGGCAAGCACGGCCCGCTGCACAATCTCTACACCTACGGCTACTTCCAACACACAGAAAACTCCGGCGTCACCGGAACTCCCACGACGGGGGGAACGATTTATCTCGGTGATACCTTCCCGGAGCGCTTTCGCGGCGCGTTTTTGTGTGGCAATTTTCTGGGACACTCCGCTTCGTGGTGGAAGGTGACACCGCGGCAGACGACCGTCTCGGCAGCGCATGGCGGGTTGCTGTTTGATTCTCGCGATACCTGGTTCGGCCCGACTGATTTGGCCCTGGGGCCGGACGGGGCGGTGTACTTCGCGGACTTCCACGATCAACGCACCGCGCACCCGGACCCCGATGCCAACTGGGATCGCAGCAACGGGCGGATTTATAAGTTGCAGGCAACCGACGCCAAACCGGCGACGCCGATCAACCTGGCGGAGCTTTCCAGCGGTGAACTTGTCGATTTGTTGGCCCACCCCAACGGCTGGTACGGCCAACGGGCACGAGTCTTGTTGGCCGAGCGCCGCGATGAGTCGACCTGGCCGCGATTGCGGGAAATCGCCCGTTCCCAAGAGGACGGACATTACGCCTTGCAAGGTCTGTGGGCGCTGCATGTCAGCGGTGGACTGGATGACGAATTCGCGGCACAACTGCTCGATCATCCTTACGAATACGTCCGCGCCTGGACGGTCCGGCTGCTGGGAGATCGAAAAACAGTTTCCGAACCGATGGCCAAGCAGCTCGTCGCGCTAGCAGAAACGGAACCCAGCCCGATCGTGCGGAGCCAACTGGCGTGCACGGCCAAACGTCTGCCAGCCGATGCGGCGCTGCCGATTGTTGCCGCCATCTTGCACCGCAATCTCGACAACGACGACCTGCGGATTCCGCTGCTATTGTGGTGGGCGGTGGAAAGCAAGGCGATCTCCGATGCCGATGCGGTCTTAAAACAATTCGCTCGTACCGAGGCTTGGTCCGTCGCCGCTTATCAACCGGTATTAAAAAACCTTGTGCGTCGCTACGCCGCGGAGGGCACACCGGCGGGTTACACCGCTTGCCTGGAAATGCTGCAAAACACACCGCCGATGCACCTGCCCGACGCGCATGCCCAGCTCAGCCAGGGCTTGTCCGAACGCTCCGGCGGGTTGGGGGGGATCGGCCACGGCGGGCTGTACGCACAGTTCGCCGCCGGCGGCAACGACGCCGCCGAGCGCGCGGAGCGGAACTACGCCGAATTGACGCCGGAGTTGAAAGCCTACGTTCTCGATGTCTGGAACGCGGACAAAACAGACTCTGGCCGCTTGGAGTTGGCGCTCCGCGCCGGGCTCGAAGAAGCCTATCAGTACGTGCTCCACCAAACGGCGACGGCAAAGGCCGACGACCCGAAATTGCCAGACCTGTTGTCGCTGCTCGCGGAGTTCGGCCGCGAAGATTGTGCCGCCGTGCTGCTGCCCCGTCTGCAAGACGGGCAGCCCGACAACGTGCGGGTGGCAACAATTGGCGTACTTAATCGCTTCGGAACGCCGGAGTTCATCGATGTGCTGTTCGCGCAATACGCGGGACTTCCGCCAGAGCTGCAGTCGCAAGTCCGCGACGTGTTGCTCGCGCGACACGATACCGCCCGGCGATTCTTGTCGCTCGTCGAGAAGGGAACAATTACCCCGGAGAGCATTCCCGTCGATCAACTCCGCGGCATTGCCCTGTACGAGGATGAAGAGCTGGATGCCATCGTCCGCAAACATTGGGGCAACATTCAGCC
>CALFYU010000320.1 GCA_937952455.1 uncultured Planctomycetaceae bacterium | reverse complement strand
GTGAGGAATTCGGCAAGGAGGGCTATGCCGATTCCGACGGCGTCAAAATCCACTATGTCACGATGGGTGAAGGTCCCTTGGTGGTCATGATCCACGGTTTTCCCGACTATTGGTATACGTGGCGCAAGCAAATGCCGACGTTGGCCCAAGACTTTCAAGTCGTCGCCATCGATCAGCGGGGTTACAACAAGAGCGATCAACCGGAAGGGGTCGAGAACTACACGGCTGACAAACTCGTCGGCGACGTGCGCGCGGTGATCAAGCACCTGGGGCGTGACAAGGCGATCGTGGTGGGGCACGACTGGGGGGGCATGGTGGCCTGGATGTTTGGCATGACGCATCCGGAGATGCTGGACAAGTTGGTGATTCTGAATTTGCCGCATCCCAAGGGGCTGATGCGCGAGCTGCGTGAGAATCCCGAACAGCAAAAAAACAGCGCCTACGCCCGCAACTTTCAAAAGCCGGAGGCTGCTGCCGCCGTGACGCCGGAAGCATTGGCGATGTGGGTCAAAGATCCCGAGGCGCGGAAAAAATACGTCGCCGCTTTTGAGCGGTCCTCAATCGAAGGCATGTTGAATTACTACAAAGCCAACTATCCCCGCGAGCCGTATGACGACAGCGAGCGGACTTATCCCAAGATCAAATGCCCGGTGTTGATGTTTCACGGGCTGGACGATTGGGCATTGTTGCCCGGCGCGCTGAACGACACCTGGCAGTGGGTGGATCAGGATTTGACCCTCATCACCGTTCCCGGAGCCGGCCACTTTATCCAGCAGGATCGGCCCGAGCTAGTCACCAAACGGATGCATCGGTGGTTGACTGAGGAGTAGCACACGGCCGGATTTATTGTTAAGACCGGGAAAATACCTAGGGATCTCCTTGACATTGCGTTAATAATCCGGCATTGTTAGCGTTTATTACTCTATCGCAGAAAAACCGACCGACTGGTCGGTTGTCCTTCTTGGTGATTTCCCGGCGTTTCATGCGCCCGTCATTTTCGCAGCTTCCTCATTTCTGTCTTAAGGAGCCCGGTTCTATGCGATCCCGTCGCCGTTCTGGTTTTACGCTGATTGAGTTGTTGGTGGTCATCGCCATCATTGCGATCTTGATCGCCCTGCTGTTACCCGCCGTCCAACAGGCACGTGAAGCTGCGCGTCGTACACAGTGTCGTAACAACCTGAAACAAATCGGACTGGCGTTCCACAATTACCACGACGTCTATTTGACATTTCCGCAGACTTACCTTTCGAACGTTGATCTCTCGTCTGGAACTATTTCGCCGTTGCCGGGATCCATGTCCTGGCCCTGCGCCCTGCTGCCCTACTTGGACCAACTCAACGTATTCGAGCCGATTTCGGCCGCTGGAGGAATCCTCGACGACGTCGCCGCCGCCGCAGCGAACAGCCTAACGGCTCAATCAGCCGTCGTCTCGACATACATTTGTCCGTCGGCTCCGCACGGCTCCAATATCGTCACGATTGGCGGACCCAGCAACCCGCCGTTCCCGGCAGTCGGCCTTCAGTCGGCGAATCCACAGACCGGCGGCATCTGTGACTACATCACCATCATTGACTTCGACGGCGACGTCGAGGCATCGCATGATGCAGTGTATCCCGGCGCCAACTCGGCCGGCGCTATCCGCGGCGCGCTGTACATTTATCTGCCGGGTCCGACGATCGCCATCAACAACCAGGAAAGTAACAGAATTCGCGATATGATTGACGGAACGTCCAACACCTATTTCGTTCACGAACATGCATCGCGTGAGCAGGCCTGGACAGAAGGCAAGCGCGACACGTTCGCCAATTCGAACGTCGGCAGCAACGGCGGCATCTGGGCCAGCGCCTACCAAGGATCGGCCTTCGCGACGGGAACTCCCTTCAACTCCTTCGGTCTCATCGATTGTAGCGTACAGAACAGCGGACCGTGCGTGATCAATTGTACCAACGCGATTGACGCACAGTCCGACGTCGCTGGACCTTACTCGTTCCATACCGGAATCTCGATGACCTTGATGGGTGACGGTTCGGTGCAGAACACAAACGAGAGTATGTCCACGGCGGTGTGGGCTGCTCAGAACACACGTGCCGGCGGCGAGGTCGTGTCCACACAACAATAAGCGATTGAACCCGGCGTCAGACTATCAGAGACCAACCGTAACTCGCTTACGGTTGGTCTTTCCATTAACTTGCAATTCGCTGGGCCGGTTTTGGAATCGGCAATCGGGGTGCTGCGACCGTCGTTCGCTGCGACGGACGTTCCGGGATTCCGACCACACCCGTCGACACTAACAGGAGAAGACGATATCGTGACCAACAAGAGAATGGCGCGCGCACGTCGTTTGAGCGCCCCGGTCGTATCTATCTGCGGCGCCCTTTGTCTGCTGAGCACAGGTTGTTCCAGCGAACGGATCCCCGTTAACGAGAAACCGGTTGTTCCGGTCAGCGGCGTGGTGCATGTCAACGGGGCACCGGTCGCCGGCGTGGACATCCAATTTCACCCGGACGTCCCGGATGAATCCCACAAGATCTTTCCCAAGGCCACGACGGATGCCGAAGGTAAGTTTCAGGCATGGAGTTACCGCGTTAACGACGGCCTGGCCGCTGGAAATTATACGTTGACATTCGTTGACCGCAGCGGCCCGTCCGAACCGTTCCAGCGGAAAGACAGCAAACCGGACCTCTTTAAGGGAAGGTATGCCAATCCGAAACGGTCTGAGATCAAGTTGACGGTCCCCGAAGAGAGCGAGCCGATCGACATGGGGACGATCGAATTGACGCGTCCGTGACGTAGTGAACGCTGTAGGACGTTTGGTTCTTCAATACAGGCCCGAGAGCCCAGGACACTCAGACCGGTTAGGGCAACACGAATTCGTGGCCTTCCGGGCGAATCGTGAGCACGGGGCAATGGGCTTTGCGGACGACCTTTTCGGCCACGCTGCCGACCAGCAAGTGCGAAATTGGGCCCCAGCCGTGCGTGCCCATCACGATCAGGTCGATTTCGGACTCATCGGCGTAGCGGACGATTTCCACAAAGGGATGTCCCTCGCGGATTTCGCTGACGATCGTCCGCCCCTCGGATCGCTCGTCGTCCGCCATCTTTCGCAACCGGCGTTCAGCTGCCGGCCGCACATCCAACGCCAGATCTCCGGGCGGCATAAAGGCCAGGCCGCGTTCGGGCGCTGAGAGTTTGCGGAGCACATGCAGGATGTGCAGTTCTGCGTCGAACAACTCGGCAAATTCGCGCGCATAGCGCAGTGCATGTTCGCTGTGCTCGCTGAAATCGGTCGGCAGAAGAATTCTTTTGAGTTCGATCATCACTCAGTGCGTCAGCGTTGGACTGTCGCGTTCGTCGTTATCACTGGAGGGCCGCGGCTGGCTGATCCCAAAGTAGGTGCGAGGACGTAATCGGGAAGATCGCATGGACTGCACCATTTGACAGGGCACTGGCGGACAAGCCGCTATTGGCACCCGACACCGATTTTGGCACCCGACTTAGACTTTCGGTTCCCATTGCGGGTCGTATTCGCGTGACCAGAGTTCCATCGCCTTTTCGTCACCGACAATGTGCCCGTCGCTTCCTCGGCAGGCCAGCGCCCGGCCGGTCCGCTGGGCAATGTTCCCCAGATGACACAGCAGCGTGCTCTTGTGCCCTTCCTCGATTTCGGCGTTCAGGGCCAAGGGGGTGTCGTTGCGGATGGCCGTCAGGAAATTGAGGATATGTTCGTCGTCACCCCGACTCCCGTCGACGTCTTTGACCACCTTGTCCTTGGCATCGTATTGAATATATCCGCCGCCGCTCTTGATGGAGAGCGTGCCGTTCTCGCCGTAGAAAACGGCAAAGTTATCCAGGCCGCTGTGGCGGTTACAACTCAACCCATCCCAGGTGATCAGCTGCTTGTCGCCGAACTCCAGGGCAACTGCGGAGGTGTCGGGCGTTTGTTGGTCGTCGTCGAACACGTATCGCCCGCCCGTGGAGGTGACGCGGATGGGATAATCGACCCCCATTCCCCAGCGGCACAGGTCCAGGGCGTGTACGCCGTTATTTCCCAATTCCCCGTTGCCCCAGTGCCAAAACCAATGCCATTTGTAGTGCACGCGGTTGGTCGCGTAGGGAATTCGGGGAGCGGGACCTTGCCACAATTCGTAATCCAATTCGGCAGGAACCTCAGCGGGGCGCGTGCGGCCCGTTTCGCCGCGGGCGCTGGCATAATAGCTGCGGGCACAATAGACGCGGCCGATGGCTCCTTCGCGCAACTGCTGAATGCCTTCGATGATTCCGTCAGAACTACGGCGCTGCGTTCCCATCTGGACGGCGCGATTGTGTTTGCGCGCCGCTTCGATCATCATTTCTCCCTCGCGGGGATTGTGGCTGCAAGGTTTCTCGACATAAACGTGTTTGCCGGCGGCGCAGGCCAGGATCGTCGCCGGAGCGTGCCAGTGATTGGGAGCGGCGCAGACAAGTGCGTCAACTTCCGGATCGTCGAGGATTGTGCGAAAATCGCCGATCGCCTGCGGCGTGGGACCGCCGGCTTTTTCGACAGCGGTCACCCCGTCGGCAAGGCGGTTCTTGTCGACGTCGCAGACGTATTTGACCTCACAGCCCGATTGGCGTGCAAAGCTGCCGGCTAATCCGCGGCCGCGACTGAGACCCATGATTCCCACGACCACCTTGGCCGTGGCGGCGTTGGCCGCGAGACTGGGGCGTGCCGAGGCGGCAACGCTGATGGCGGCACCCGCCAAAGCGGATTGATTCAAGAAGGAACGCCGGCTGAGAGGCTCGGACATCGCGAAAAACTCCTGGGAAACAAGTGCGAAAAAGCATGAATGCTCATTGATATGAGCCTACCATATCGGGCCGGGAGCGTCGAGCCGAACGGACGGCAACACGCCAAGACTGCGTTATTTTGACAAGGCACGTCGCCATTTTCGCGAAACTTTGCCAAGGCGGCGGTGTTCATATCGGGGACGGTCGATCCTGAGGGGTGCCGCTGCGCAAAGAGGTTGTCACTCCGATTCGGAGCGGATAGAGTCAAGCGGGGCATCGGCCGTGGCCCACACGCCGTGCGGCCAAACATTTCATCAATCAATTCGTTAATGCGCCGGGAACATGACAATGAAAACTCTGATTCCATGTGCGGTGATCATCGGAATTCTTTCGGCCGTTGCCTGTGCGGACGAAAAGACCCAGCAGCGCGCCGACAACTGGCCGCAGTGGAGAGGCCCATTGCAGACCGGCGTGGCTCCCAGCGGCAATCCGCCGCTAAAGTGGAGTGAAGAGGAGAACGTCGCCTGGAAGGTCGAATTGCCCGGCCTAGGCAATGCATCGCCGATCGTCTGGGGAGACCAGATTTTTATCCTGACGGCGATCGATACCGGCAAAAAGGGCAAACTGACCGCCAAGCCGGCTTCCGCACAAGTCGAACGAGATCGCCCCGAGCGTCAGCGGGGAGAAGGCGGACGCCGGCGCCGTGGCCCGGGTGGGCGCGGTCGGGGACGCGGACGCGGCGGCGATGATGCGCCGACTACGATTCACGACTTTGTCGTGATGAGCATCAACCGGCACACGGGCGACGTCATCTGGCAAAAAACGGCACGGTCGCAGGTTCCGCACGAAGGATTTCGGCCCGGCGATAACAGCTTCGCTTCCGCCTCGCCGGTTTCCCAGGTGGTATACCACGCAATGCCCGCATCGCCGGGTGCAAGCGGCGACTGGCCAATCTGAGCCAGCATCGGCGGCGCGGCGGTTGCTTCGCGCGGCGATAGGGGCAAAGCCAGCAGCCCCAGCGCGAGCGCGACAATGCTAGAGGAAGTGTAGATTCGCATAGTTTCCTTTTGTAACGAAGCAGGTGCGAGAATCCTATCTACCATTAACCCCGCTGCCTGCCATTAGTTCCGCCT
>CALFYU010000319.1 GCA_937952455.1 uncultured Planctomycetaceae bacterium | reverse complement strand
TGGCGAACGTTACATCGGCCTGTCACAAGCCCCCGGCCGACCCTATTGGGAATCCAGCGACCTGCTGACGTGGAAGAAGTCCGCCGCAGCCGCGTTCACCGCGAAAAAGGTGGATACGGTGTCCAACCCGTTCGTCAGCGACGGACGTTGGACCATCGTCTATGAGCAACAGGACCGCATCTACCGCGCGGTCCTGCAATCGCGGTAGCCGAACGCACGTGTCGCCACCGTTTGACCCCGGGGTAGCCCGACCGAACTATGTTCGGTTGCCGTGAATTACGCAAGTCCTTCGGAAGCATCAGCTGTGAACGCAGGAATCTCAACTTAATTGCCGCAATGTTAATGATCCGGTCAATAATACGAGAGCAATTCCGAATGCACACATTGGAGACATTACTGTGACATGGATGCTATCAAGGAGACGATGCCAATGAACATCAACTTCACATCTCGTCTCGCTGTGCGAACGATGGCAGTAACGGCCTGCCTGATGACGCTCCTCAATACCCCCGCCCACGGCCAAGACGACGTCGCCGATGTCCCGTCGGAAAAACACGAGTTGAAAGACGCCCCGCTGGAGTACCACGTGATCGGCGGCGGGGGCGAGAGCTCTCCCGCGAAGGGTTATAAAGTGCTCATCGTCCTGCCGGGTGGGGACGGCAGTGCGGAGTTTTTGCCGTTTGTCAAACGGATCTACAAGCACGCGTTGAGCGATGAGTATCTCGTGATTCAACTAATCGCCCATTCTTGGCGGCGCAATCAGCAGATCGTCTGGCCCACCAAGAAGAACGGCGTGCCGGGAATGAAACTCTCCACCGAGGAGTTTCTGGCGGCCGCTGTGGGCGAGGTGGGTGAAGGCGTCAAAATCGACAAGCGCCACGTATACGCCCTGGCGTGGTCATCGGGCGGACCGGCCGTGTATGCCGCATCGCTGGATCAGGATACGCCGTTGACTGGTGCGTTCGTGGCGATGAGCGTCTTCAATCCGCGATTCCTGCCGCCGCTGGAGGCTGCCAAGGGCCGCGCCTACTATTTGTGGCACTCCCCCGACGACAGGATTTGCCCGTATCACATGGCGCAAGATGCGGAGAAGCAACTTCGCGAGAACGGCGCCGACGTCAAGTTGGAAACATATGACGGCGGCCACGGTTGGCGGGGGAACGTGTTCGGCAGCCTGCGCGACGGGGTGTCATGGCTGGAAGAGCAAACGCCGCCGCAGCGCGAAGAAAAGTAACCGCGTCGCGCAATCACGCCTCTGCAGAGACCGACACAATCGCGCACTTAAACGCCGGCGTCTTCGACTCTGGGTCGAGGTCTCGCGGGACGAGGATATTCGCTTCGGGGCAATACATCATCGCGTTGCCGGGGCGGATGTCGAACGGACGGACGCGTTGGTAGCGCATTTCGCCGGCGGCGTTGCTCACGCGAACCGGTTGATCCGTTTGGAGTCCCAGCCGCTGAATATCGTCTGCATGCATCAAGATCACGTCGCGGCGCTCCTGTCCGCGATAGAGGTCCTCTTCGTCGTAAACAACCGTGTTGAATTGTCCTTCGGAACGGGTGGTCATCAGCCGGAATTGATTGTCCGCTAGTTCCGCGACCGGCGGGAGATTGACGGCGTGAAACTTCGCCTTGCCCGACGGCGTGGAGAACTTGAGATCATCGAGACGGCGGCCGGGAATGTGAAATTCCTTATGCGTGGTCCCCATGTCGCTGATCGGTTCGTATCCGGGAATCAATTCGCCGATCAGTTTCCGCACGGCATCGTGGCTTTCCAGCACTTTCCAATCGACCGGGCCGCTATCGCCGAGGACGGCTTTGCCCAGCGCCGCCAGCACCGAGACTTCGCTGCGCGGTCCCGCGTACCGTGCCGGACCGCCGTCGCTGAGCCGTACGAAACTGAACATCGACTCCTGCGTGGTGGATTGCGGCTCTTCGTCGCGGGGGAGCACGGGGAGCACCAGCGTTTCGCGGCCGCGGCCCCAGGCGTGGCCGGTGTTGAGCGTCGTCGTCAGATACGCCATACAACCGATCCGCGATAACGCGCGGTGAGCGTAGGTGGCATCGGGATTGCTGTGGTACAGGTTCCCCCCCAGACAGACGGCCGTGTCCATTTCCCCCCGGTCGGCGGCCTCCATGCAGGCCATCGTGTCGTAGCCGGGCGACGACGGCGGCGTGATGCCCAACCGGCTTTCGAAACGCTGCAGAATCTCCTTTTTCAAAGTCGGCGTCACGCCGACCGACCCCATGCCTTGCACATTGCTGTGCCCGCGGATCGGCATCACACCCGCGTGCGGGCGGCCGATCATGCCCCGCAACAGCGCCAAATTGGCGATCATGCGGACGTTGTCGCAACCGTGCCGATGATGCGTGATGCCCATCGCCCAACCGATGACGGCGTGCTTGGACTGGATGTACAACTCGGCGATGCGGCCGATCGTTTCGCGGTCCACCCCCGCGTCGCGCACGATGTCGTCCCACGACGTCGCTTCGACGGTTTGCACGAACTCGGCGAAGCCCTCCGTAGCGGACTCTATGTAGTCCGCATCCTGCGCACCGCGAGACAAAACCTCCTTGGCCACAACGGTCAGCAGAGCGATATCGCCCCCGATGTGCGGCTGGACATACAGGTCGGCGATTTTGGTGCCAAACAACAAGCTGCGGACGTCGCTGGGGACGCGAAAATTGACCAGACCCAATTCCTTGGCCGGATTGATGACGATCACCTTGCCGCCGCGGCGGCGCAGTTGCATCAAGCTCCGCATCAGCCGCGGGTGGTTCGACGCCGGATTGGCGCCGATCAGAATGTAGAGGTCCGAGTGGTCCAAGTCCTCCAGCCGCACGGTTCCCGTGCCGGTGCCGATGCTCGATCCCAATCCCACGCCGCTGGCCTGGTGGCAATAATAGGAACAGTTGTTGACATAATTTGTGCCGAACAACCGCGCCAACAGTTGCAGCAAAAATCCCGCCTCGTTCGACGATCGTCCGCTGGCATAAAAAAAGCTGCGCTCTGGACCGGCTGCACTGAGGCGTTCGGCCAACTTGGCCAACGCCTCATCCCAATCGATCACGCGGTAGCCCCGGTCGTCGGGTCCGGCATACAGCGGCGTGACCAGACGTCCGCTCGCTTCCAATTGCCGCGGTGAGAGGGCCTGCAATTCGGCGAAGCCGTAGCGCTCAAAAAATTCCGGCCGGATGCCCTCCTGCATATCGGAGGCCATGGCCTGGAAGGATTTTTTGCAGACTTCAGGGAAGTAGCCCCCTTCGTTGACCATGCCCCCCAGTTGCCCACCCATGCCCAGCGCGCAGGTCTTGCACGTATTCCGCGACCGCATGGCCGACCACATCTTCCACCAGCCGACGCGATTCGCCAACCGCAGGGTATAACCAATCGCCTTCCAACCGCCGCCGCTGCTGGGTTGCTTCATCTCGATGCTCGTGAAAGAAAAAGCGCTTCGTGAGTTTTCACGGGGGCAGGGGAGTCCGCTGGTGCATCCGCCGAATAAACCAGCGGAGTCTGTTGCATCGCATCCGATTCGAAACGCCCATTGCACAAGAGTCCTGTCGGCACTCGGCTCCCGTTATTGTGATTCCCATGCCAAGATGGCAATGACAGTCATGCTGGTCTCAAATTCTCGAACGGTTCACAAAAAAGAGCGATATTCCCAAAATACTAATGGGGATCCACACGATGAGATAGCTGATTGGATCCGCTGGCGTTAGGGGAAACGCAATGACTCCACTTGCCACGATAATCACAAACACGAAGCAAAAATTCAGTAACAACTTGTTCATGGTTCTGGCGGTCTCATCTCAATCACAGCGTCCGTCGGCCGACCAAGGGTGGGACAGGTGTCATTTTTGTTCAAACCCGTTTTAGCACATCGGTCAAATAATCCAACACCCCGCGCGTGTCGACGTCGACAACCACGTCGATGTTGGTTTGCCATTGCCCGGTCGTGCGGCGGTCGAAGACCGTCATGCCGCGGGTCAGTTCGCCGCGGGTTTCCACGTCGACGACCATTCGCTGTGTTTCGAAGTACCGCGGGTGCGTGATGTAGGCCAGGGCGGCCAGTTCCCGCAATTGGATACCTTCCAGCCCCAGATGTTCGTGGTGCGCCCGCAGATAATATGACAGTACATCATGCAAAAACACGTGCTGAGCCGATTCCGGTTCCAGATTAAGACGGTTGAACTCCTCGAACGTCATCACCACCTGATTGCTGACGTCCAAAGGCACGATCGTTTTCGTCGCCGGGCTGGTGAGGACGTTTCGCGCGGCGGTCGGATCATAGAACATGTTAAATTCGGCAGCGGCGTTGGCATCGCCGCCGACGGCGACCGAGCCTCCTAAGCAGACCAGGCTTCCCAACAGACTCAAAAAGTCCGGACAGCGTTCGCAGGCGACTTCGACATTCGTCAGCGGGCCTAACGTCAGCAGCGTGTATTCATTGGGATTGGCCCGCACCAGATCGGTCATCATTTTGGCCGAGTCGTGCCGATGATGCAGGTCGGCGACGTTGACGTCGCGGTCTCCCAGTCCCGATTGGCCATGCATGATCGCGATCTGCCGAATGGCTTCCGCCTTGTCGCCGGTCGCCTCGATTCCATTTTCGGCAGCAGCGCCCAAACGGGGACGTTTCGCCGGGTCGATCTGCTCGACAATAGTTTGCAGGTTCCGCGTGGCAATATGCGCCGGGACACAGCCGGCGGTCGCGGTCAGGGCGACGACGTCGAGTTCCGGATCGCACAACGCGGCAATCACGGCCAGGGCATCTCCAATTCCGGGGTCGAGGTCGATAATCAACTTTCGCGGCAAGGGATCACTCCTGGGGTCGCGCTCGCTCGTAACGTTAAATGCAGCAGAATGTTACGCATTCTATGGCTTGCGGAACGTGAGGTCAATTGTGAATGGATTGCTCGGCGTCGCCAACGATTTGTGATATGGTGTCCGTTGCCAGAATACCGCTCCCATACTTGACCAACAAAACCACGTCCGGCGACAGGTCGGACTTTGATCCGCGTAGTCATCCCATGAACCATTTTTCCGACGCCATTTTGAAATTGCTGCAGCGCCAGGACCTTTCCGCTGAGGAAATGCGGGACTGCATCGGCGGGATTATGGACGGCCGGTGGGCTGAAGCCGAGATCGCTGCGCTGCTCACTGCGCTGCGGATGAAGGGGGAAGCGGTCGACGAAATCGTGGGCGCCGCCCAGGCGATGCAGGAACGAGCCGTTTCCGTGGCGAGCAGCCGGACGGGACTATTGGACACCTGCGGGACGGGCGGCGACCGCTTACATACGTTTAACATCAGCACGGCGACGGCGCTGGTCGCCGCAGCTCTGACAATCCCGGTGGCCAAGCATGGAAACCGCAGTGTTTCCAGTTCTAGCGGCTCGGCGGACGTCTTGGAGGCATTGGGCGTCAAGGTCGACGTCCCCGTCCCAATCGTGACGCGATGCCTGGATGAGATCGGCATCGGTTTCTGTTTTGCCCCGTTGATGCACGGGGCCATGAAACATGCGGCGCCGGTCCGACGCACGCTCGGTTTCCCGACGATCTTCAACCTGTTGGGTCCGCTGACCAACCCGGCCCGCGCCGAATTTCAACTCTTGGGAGCCAGCCGCAACGCCACGGCCGAAATTCTGGCCTCTGCTCTGGCGCAGCTCAAACGGGCACGGGCGCTGGTCGTGTGCGGGAACAATGAGCTGGACGAAGTCAGTCTCTGGGGGACGACGACCGCCTGGGACGTCCGCGGCGACACGGTCACGCAGCTCGAATGGACGGCGTCGTCGTTTAATCTAGACGAATGTTCAGCCGAGGATCTGCGTGTCGACTCGGCCCAGGAAAGCGCCCGCGTCATTCGACAGGTTCTGGCGGGCGAACCGGGACCGCATCGCGACGTGGTGATTGCCAATGCCGCCGCGGCCCTGTTGGCCGTCGGTCGCAGCGAAGATCCGGCCGAAGCCGCCGCCATGGCTGCCGAGGTGATCGACTCCCGAGCGGCCGAGTTGTTGCTGGCCAATCTGGTGGCGTTGACGAATGCGGCGTAGTGCGGCGGAGTATCGCCCGGCCACTTTCCAGCGGCTGTTCGGCAGTGCCACGGGCGCCGGTTGGGGAAGATATGCCGTCGATGAAGGTTTCGGTATCCTTTGTCGATGGGAGTGGGTATTCCCGTATTTGAGAAGCGCGACAGGTGACTTGCAGCCAACTTTCCACGCCATATAATTCAGGGAGCGGCGTTAGCTTCCGGCTGCGCCATGAATTATGGCTACTGATCCCCCTTCCGCGAACTGCTAGGCGAACGGAGGGGTGTGGAAATTGAGGATTACCATGCGCGAGTGGTTGCGGAATATTTGGGTGGCGGTGTCGACTGTCATCACCGGGATGTGGGTCACCATGCTCACCATGTTTAAGACCTACCGTCGCCGGACCTTTACTCAGGTCTACGAATATCCCGAAGTCCCCGTACCGGTCAAAGCGCGGTATCGCGGCTTTCACCGCTTCGATTTGACCACCTGCATCGGCTGTGAAAAATGCGCCGTCGCTTGCCCGGTCGATTGCATCTACATCGACAAAGTCAAAAGCCCCGTCGGCAAGGGGTTCCGCATCGACGGTTTTACGATCGACTACACGAAGTGCATGTTCTGCGCGCTGTGTGTCGAACCTTGTCCGGTCGATTGTATCTTCATGGGGTCTAACTACGACTTGAGTTGTTACGGCCGAGACGGGTGCGTTGTCGATTACGCCAAGTTGCCGCTGGAAGTCGCTTGGGGACAAACGACGCTCAACCCCACCGCCGTGGCGGAATCCAAAGTGCTCTCCGAACCGGTATGGGTCAAGGGAGAACCCAGCCCGTTTGAGCCGGCGGAATCATAGAAAAACTCGCCGGGCGTTTGTTAAAAATTGAACTGTTGGTAATAGAAATTTACTGTGATTCAAAATGCTGAAAGAAGGACTTGCCGCTCTCTGATCATAATGGCTTTTCGGGTTTTGAAGTTCGTTTAACACTGCTGTGTGAGATGGACATGCCGGTCGCAGGATGATCGGTGCGTCGGTCGCAACGGCCCAAATGATAACGTTGGCCTTGCCATGGACTCCGCACTATTTGATGGGAAGCTCTTCACGGTGGAAGAGGCCCGCAAGACATTGCCGCTGGTTCGCGCGATCGTGGGGGACATCGTCCGCCAGGCGAAGGACGTTCGCGAACGTCACGAGCGCCTGCAGCGGTTGCACAACGCGCAGCCTCGGCGGCCCAACGATGACGAGGGGGACAATCCCTACCGCGAAGAAGTGGAGCAGATCGAGCAGGAGTTGCTCCGCGACGAAGACAAACTGCAGGAGTACGTTGACGAACTGCAAGACCTCGGCGTGGAATTGAAAGACTTCGAGCGGGGACTGGTCGACTTCCCGCACGTGATGGACGGCCGCGTCGTTTATCTCTGCTGGCATCTCGGCGAGGATGAATTGGCTTTCTGGCACGAAGTGGATGCCGGTTTCGCCGGGCGTCAATCGCTGTTGGAGAATTCGCTCGCCGGCGACAAACCCTTAGATACGGGCGACGCGGGCGAATGACGTGCCTGCCCGGTACACAGCGCACCGATGGAATTGTTCGCACGACCGGCAACTAGACCGTGCCTAGCGCACAAAGTTTCTTGACACTGCGTGTCACAGCAAGATTAAGGCAATCACACAACCATGACGGACTTGGTCGGACATTTCTTGATGTTCACGTTGGTGGGCGTCCTGTTCCTGTTGGCTCCGCTGCTGATCGGATTGCTCATCCGGCCTAATAAACCGACCGAGGAAAAAGAGTCCGTCTACGAGTGCGGCGAACCGACAATCGGCTCAAGCTACATTCAGTTTGACCTGCGGTTTTATGTCGTCGCGTTGTTGTTCATTATCTTCGACGTTGAAGTCGCCTTTTTCTTTCCCTGGGCGATGATCTTCGGCGGCTCGATGCAACTGGCCGACTCACAACTGCAACAACGGGCCGAGCTAAGCGCCAAACTACTCAATCAACCCGCAGCGGCCGCAACGCAGGAGATCTCGCGGGAAACGGCGATGCAAATCGGTTGGCTCGGCTTTTGGGACATCTTCGTCTTCTTCGCCGTGCTGCTCGTCGGTTTTGCCTATGTTTGGAAACGGGGCGACTTGGACTGGGTGCGGGCGGTCGCCAAAGAGATCCAGGAAAAGGCCAAACACGACGGACCGCCGGTCCCCGCTCCGTTGGCCGTCGAACAGCGCGAACCGGCCTCCGTTGGCTGATTCGGCGCGACCATCGTCTCAGTCGTGTTAATCACTCCCCTCAATCCGCTTTCCAGGCACGATGAACGTTACAGACATTCACCAGCAACTCGTCGGCAAATTCGGCGATAAGATCACCGGCCTCAATACCGAGGCCATCGACCCGTGGATTGAAGTCGCTCCCGACGCCATCGTCGAAGTCGCCACGTATCTGCGGGATGCAGCCGAGTTGCGGTTTGACGCGCTCAATAACCTATCGGGGGTCGACTATTTCGAACCGGACAAAAAGAAGGCGGCCAAATTCGGACATGAGCCGCACCTGGAAGTCGTCTACCATCTGTATAGCTACACGCACAAACACTTCTTGACGGTCAAAGTCAAACTCGCCCGCTGGCAAAACGACGAGCCGGGACAACTGCCGCAGGTTCCGTCGGTCACCGGCGTATGGGGCATTGCCGATTGGCACGAGCGGGAAGCGTTTGATCTCATGGGCATCGAATTCACCGGCCACCCCAACCTGCGGCGGATTCTCTGCCCCGAGGACTGGGTGGGGCATGCCTTGCGGAAGGACTATGACTTCCCGCTGGAGTATCACGGCATCCGCAACTGATTGTCGGCGGATCGGCGATCAAGCACGGCTTCCGTCAACTCCCGGCTTGATGTCCCAGACAAATACGAAGAAATAACAAAACCGCGAGACCGCGATGAGCATTCAAGTTGAAGATCCCCGAATTGTCGAATTCGACGTTCGCACCGACGAAATGTTGGTCAACATGGGGCCACAACACCCCAGCACGCACGGCGTGTTGCGACTGTTGCTGCGGACCGACGGCGAGGTCGTGCATGAAGTCACGCCCCACATCGGTTACCTGCACCGCTGCGCGGAGAAAATCGGCGAAAACCTCTCCCCGCCGCAGTGGATTCCGTACACCGACCGGATGGACTATCTGGCCGGCATGAACATGAATCTGGGGTTCGCCTTGGCCACCGAAAAGCTGGTCGGCATGGAAGTCCCCGAAAAGGCGATGGTATTGCGGGTGATGATTGCCGAATTGGGCCGTATCGCCAGCCACCTGGTGGGCATGGGCGCCTACGGATTGGACCTCGGCAGTTTCAGCCCGTTTCTGTACGCGTTTCGCGAACGCGAAATCATTCTCGATCTGTTCGAAGAGGTCTGCGGCGCGCGGTTGACCTACAGCTATCTGACCGTCGGCGGCGCCACGCACGATCTGCCGGCGTCGATCACCATTCCGCCCGGTCTGGCCTCTTTAACCGGCCGTGATCCGCAGATGCACGTCTCCTGGATGGAGGCGGCTTCTATGTTTTTGGATTGGCTCGAACCGCGGATCCTGGAGTATCACACGCTGCTGACGGAAAACTCGATCTTCATCAAGCGGACGGCCGGAATCGGCGTGCTGTCGCGTGAAGAGGCGATTAGCTACGGGTGCACCGGACCGGTGCTGCGGGGCAGCGGCGTCGATCACGACCTTCGTCGCGACGGCGAGCCGATCTATACGCGGATGTATGAAGGTTACGACTTCGAGATTCCCGTCGCCCCGTTTGCCAAAGCGCCCCCCGAAGCGGTCGTCGGCGACAACTGGAGCCGCTTTTTCGTGCGGATGATGGAGGTCGTGCAGTCGATCGGCCTAGTCCGTCAAGCGATCGCCAAGTATCCCAGCGCCGCCGGTGAATACCGCGTGCCGTATAAGCTGAACGCGAAATTGCCGTCGGACGAATGCTATCTGGAAACCGAATGCCCCCGCGGTCAAATGGGCTTCTACCTGGTCGGCAACGGCGACGCCGAACCGCTCCGTGCGCGGGCCAAAAGCTCCTGCTTCTGCAATCTCTCAGTCACGGCCGATCTGTGCCGCGGCTGCCTGTTGGCCGATATCCCGTCCATCGTCGGTTCGCTGGACGTGGTGATGGGCGAGATCGACCGTTAGTGGTCTGATTCGTTGCCTGCTTGACTAACGTTTCGCAAGAAGCGAACTTTCCATTCTCTCAATGATCGTTTCGGGGTCCGTCAGACTCTTTGTTACTGACGATCCAAAGTTTTGCATCCTGCGCAAATTCTGTGCGGCAGATTTTGTCGATCATTCGCGTGCGCAGGGACGCTTGAGCAATCGACAACGAACGTGCCGGTCAATTCTATTGCGTCGGATATCATTGGATCAGTTTGCTCGACAGGGACCGCCGTGCACGACGGCAAGCCGTCGGTTTGGGACCTCGCGGATTCACACTGAGAAATCTGTGTTCTATCTGTGTTTCATCTGTGGCCAAATAACAACGTCGTTTTGGCTGCCGTAGTGTCTCGCGGGGCAACGTCGGTGCACCAAGTATGCGTCACCGGCATGAGTAAAGACCGGCAAGCTAGCCAATCTACGCGGCACTGCTGCCGCGCCCTGTCCGGTTGTTCCGTCGTTAGGCTACGTGCGGACGTCTCCATTCGCTATACTCAGTCTGCTGATTCGCGGTTGATCGGCCATTTTCCAGAACTAAGGCGATAACATCGGGCGCAGGTCCGCGCAGCGGATTGCGCCGGTAGAGATTCCTGAGCAAGACGGCGATATCAATGGCAAAACAAAAAACTCTGCACGAAAAACTGACCGACCTGACCAGCAATTTGTGGTGGTCCTGGCAACCCGAAGTTGGTGAGATCTTTCGCAGCATCGACCCCACACGGTGGTCGCTCTTGGCTCATAATCCGGTCATTTTGTTGCGCGACTTTCCCCCCGAAAAGCTGGAACGCCGGGCGATGGAAATGGGCCTCAATACGCGAATCAACTGGGCCTACCGCCGCTGGTTGCGGTATATGGAATCAACCGACGCCTGGGGAGCGCGGCAGGCGGGCGTGTTGGGACAACGGCCGGCCGCCTATTTTTCCGCAGAGTTCGGGCTGCATGAGTCGCTGCCCATCTATTCCGGTGGTTTGGGCGTCCTTTCTGGCGACCATCTCAAGAGCGCTTCGGATCTGGGCGTGCCGCTGGTCGGCGTGGGATTGTTCTACGACGAAGGATACTTCAATCAATACATCGACGAACACGGCTGGCAGCAGGAATCGTACACCGAGTTGAACGTCGACGACCTGCCGGTCAAACCGGCGCTCGATCCGCAGGGGAAACCGGTCGTGATTTCGGTCGCCACCCGTGGTGGAGAAATCCACGCACGGGTCTGGCGCGTGGACGTCGGCCGGGTCAAGCTGTTTCTGCTCGATGCCGACATTGAACAAAATTCCGACGAAGATCGCCAATTGACCGCCCGCCTGTACGGCGGCGACCAGCGGACGCGGATCCGTCAGGAAATCATGTTGGGCATCGGCGGCGTGCGGGCGCTGGAAGCGATCGGCATTCAGCCCGGCATGATTCACATGAACGAGGGACACTCGGCGTTCGCCCCCTTGGAAGTCATCCGCCGCCGGATTTCCGAAGACGAGTTGAGTTTCGACGAGGCATTGCGGGAAACGGCCTCGATGTGTGTTTTCACCACCCACACGCCCGTTCCCGCCGGACACGACCGTTTTGACGCTCACCTGGTGGAAGAACACGTCGGTCCGCTGCGCGACGAATTGGGACTCAGCCATGAAGCGCTATTGGGGTTGGGACGCGTGGAACCGCAAAACGGGAACGAGACGTTTTGCATGACCGTGCTGGCTTTCAAACTGAGCCGGCAGGCCAACGCGGTCTCCAGCCTGCACGGCGTGGTCAGCCGCCGCATGTGGGCCAACTTGTGGCCCTGGCGCAGCGAAGAAGAAATCCCCATCGGCCACATCACCAACGGCGTGCACGTGCCGACGTGGCTGTCGGGACAAATGCGGATGCTCTACGACCGCGTGTTGCCCGACCAGTGGTACCTCAAGACCGGCCAACCCGAAGTGTGGGCCGATTTCGAATCGGTCTCCCCGGGCGAGTTGTGGGAAACCCACCAGCTGTTGAAAAACCGCTTGATCGATTACGCACGGCGTAAGCTGGTCGCCCAGGCCGAGCGGCGCAAAGAGTCCCCCGAACAGATCGAACAGCTCCGCAACTCGCTCGATCCGCAGATCCTGACGATCGGCTTTGCGCGGCGATTCGCGCCGTACAAGCGTGCGGATTTGTTCATGCGGGACTTGGATCTGTTGGCCGACCTGATCGGCAGCGACGAACGCCCGATCCAATTCATCTTCGCCGGCAAGGCCCACCCGGCCGACGACAACGGCAAGGCGATTGTGCAGCGGATTCACCAGCTATCGCAAGACGAACGGTTCCGCCGCCGCGTGGTGCTGTTGGAAAACTACGACATCAACCTCGGCCGGCACCTGGTGCAGGGGGTCGACGTCTGGCTGAATAATCCGCGGCGTCCGTTGGAGGCCTCGGGGACCAGCGGACAGAAAGTCGTGCTCAACGGCGGCTTGAACTGCTCGATCTTGGACGGGTGGTGGGCGGAAGCATATGACGGCAGCAACGGGTTCGCCATCGGCACCGGCCGCACGCACGTCAATCAGGACATCCAGGATCAGCGCGACGCGGATAGTTTGATCAAAGTGCTCACCGAAGAGGTCGTGCCGCTGTATTACCGCCGCGACGTCGACGATTTGCCGCAGGAATGGATCAAGCGAATGAAACGCGCCGTGCGAACCCTCGGCTGGCGATTCAACGCCGACCGCATGGTGATGGACTACGTCCTGCACACCTACATCGGCGCCAGCGGCGGTTTGTCGTGCGACATGGACCTGCACTAGCGTGCGGCGTTCGCCGCACGCTGGCATTAGACGGTAGGCTGTAGATTTTAGAATAAAGCGGTAGCGTGCGTCGCGACGCACCCTACATCCGATTTCGTCGCCGACGGGCAACTCCGCTATGCACCCGATTTCCCATTAACGCCGGCGGCGTGCAAGCCTTCCGTGATTCGCTTGCGGAGTTCGCGGAGCGTGACCGGTTGTACCAACACCTGTTCGGTGGGTGAGCTTTCGATGTCCGCTCTTTGATCGGCTTGGCTCTCGGATAACACGAGCACGGTGACCATCGGCGAGCCGTTACGGAGCCGGGCTGCTTCGCGGAAGCCGGCCACGGCGGCGTCTCCCACCGATTCGGCCATAATCACCATGCAATCGGGAGGATTGGTCTGCAGGCGATTCAAACCCCGCTGCAGATCGTTGAGCACCAGCACGCGATAGCCGTGCCGCGAGAAATAGCTTCGCAGATCGTTTTGCTGCTTCGAGCGATCCTCGATGCACATCACAGTCCGCAATTCGTCGTCGCGGCGGCGCGAGCGGGACTTGGCCGTCGCGGTGGGCTGGTCGGGATCGCTATCACTTCCCAACTCACGCTGCACCGCCCGCAGATCGGCGATCAAGCCGGTCGGGGTTTGATACCGCGCGGTCGGTTGGTACTGCAGCATCTTGGTGACGATTTCGCATACGCTGCCGGGGAGCTGCGGATCGACGTCGGCGATCGGGCGCACGTCCCGATAGCGGCTGATTTGTGCTCGCTCAGAGCGGTCCCGCGCGCGGCCGAAGGCGGGGACGCCGGTGAGCAGTTCGTAGTAGATTGCCCCGAGGAAAAACAGGTCGCTGCGGGGATCGTTCGATGCCACGCCGGTCGATTTTTCCAACGTCGCATATTCCAGAGCGCGGGCGGAGCTTTCCCCCGGCTCGTGGTGCATATGCAAATCGCCCCCCGCCAGCCCGAAGTCGACCAGTTTGGCCACCCCTTTGCTGCTCAGCAGGACGTTGGTCATTTTCAGATCACGGTGCGTGAAGCCGCGGCTTAGGGCATATTCCAGCCCGCTGGCCATGTCGAGTGTCGAGCGGGTTGCGTCGGTGACCGACAGCTTCTTGCGAATCCGCATCAACTCCCGCAGATTACCCCCCTCGATGAACTCCATCGAGAAGTAATGGTGGTCGCCGTTTTGCCCCACTTCATAGATCGGCACAATGTTGGGATGCTTCAGCGTCTTGCCCAGTTCCGCTTCCCGATGGAACTCGGCCACGCTGCCGGGATCCTGCGCGTAGCGCTGTCGGAGCAGTTTGATCCCCACCATCTCCCCGGTATCGCGGGCTTTGGCGCGAAACACCCGCGCGAAACTTCCCGCGCCGTTGCGATACATCAGCGTGTAACGGCCCTGCACCAGAAACTCCATCTCACCCCGCAGGATTTTTCCCGCTTGATAGGACGTGATGTGCTGCGTCCGCTCCAGCAGCCGCAACAACTCCTCGGGTGTGCTTCCCTGGCCGCGCAATTGCGCCAGACTGGCGGTCAATTCCGCTTGCGTCAGGAATTCTAAGCGGACCAGCTGATGGCCAAGGTTTTCGACGTAAGTTACACGCATGAGAGTCAAACGAGTTCGGGCTGTTCCCCGGTGCCCTTTAAGCCTTATCTCGGGCCGCCCATGGGATTTTCGTGCACATCCATCCGGTATGAAAGTGCCCCCGCACGAAGACGTCCTCGCCGACTTTCGAGCGACGCTTTTGACAATACTCCCGAAATTATACGGCCATCATATTCCGCGTGCTGAATGCTCGAGCGACGCTACGGAACGATGCAGCGTCCCATAGTACGGTAATCGATCGCCCGAGGCTACGAAAAACTCTTATTTTGATGATATCACGTCCGGAGGCATGTTCAAGTGTATCCCTATGACAGAGGTGGAAAAACGACGTGAATACCCGGTCAAAACCGCGGTCACACAGGCCAAGACCGGTTCTTAGCCCCCATGGCGAAGTTCGCCGGCCATCCAGGCTGCACGGATGTCCAGGCAGGTTCCGCCATCCGGGACATGGAACGGGATCAGGTCGGCACGGGAACCGGGGGACAGCGCGATTTCCTCCAACCCGACCAGCCGCGCGGGAATCCGACCTGCCATGTCCACGGCATCCTTCAATGATACGCCGCCCAGCCTCAGAACGTTGGCCACGCAACTGTCGGTGCAAAGCGTCGACCCGGCCAGCAGTTGGTCCTGCCCGGCAATGACAATACGACCGTCCTCCAGGACCTCGACGTCGACCGCGGCGTTTTCATATTTGCCCGGCGGGCATCCCGCCAGCCCAGCGGCATCGCAAGTCAGGATCGTCCGCTGCGGCGATTTGACCCGCACGATCGTCTTGACCACACTGCCGGGCAGGTGGTGTCCGTCACAGATGATGCTGGCATGCAGGCGGTCCTCGGCCAGTTGCTCCCAGATGTAGTTCGGATGCCGCCGCAAAATGCCGTGTGCGCCGTTCCCCAGATGCGTGCTCAGGGTGGCTCCCGCGTCGGCGGCGGCGCGAATTTCGTCGGGGGTTGCGGCGGTATGCCCGATCGAGACGGTCACCCCCGATTTGACGGCACGGCGAATCAAGTCGAGCGCTCCGGGAACCTCCGGCGCCAACGTCAGCAGTTTGATGCGATTTCCGGAGATCTCTTGCAAACGGGAGAATTCGTCCCAATCGGCATCGCGAACATATTCCAGCCCGTGCGCGCCGCGGGGCCCGTCCTCGTGAGAAATATACGGACCCTCTAGATGGCAGCCGGGCACCATCTGTGAGACCCACGCCTCCTGTTCGCAAGCGGCCCGGATCGCCGCAAAACCCGAGGCCAGATTCTCGAATGAATTCGTCACGAGCGTTGGGAACAGCCGCGTCACGCCATGCGCGAAATGCGGCACCAGCGTGCCGATGATGTCCTCAGCTGAAAGTCCCGGCTGCGAATACCAGATGCCGCCGTGCCCATTGATCTGCAGATCGAAGAATCCCGGTGCCACATAAAGCCATTCCTCGATGGGCCCTGTCGGCCGCGCGGGATCGACGGAGGCGATCTGTCCATCGGATATCGAGATCTTGACCGGTTCCCCAGTATCGTAACGGCGTCCCTCAACAATCATCGCAGCCTCGTGGTCTGAAACAGCGCTTATCGGAATTCTGACGTCCCCCCAATATAGACGGAATCCGCTCCACGATCACCCCAGCGGGCGCACGTAACCTGTCGAACGGCGGGTCTCAAATCACCGGCGGCGGTGCGGATCAGTACCCGACGAGTCCCTTCGAGGACGCGAGGCGTGAATCGGGGGATTCTTCAGCGGTCGGAAACGGGAGCACCTATGCGGAGCGCTTGCTGCGCTTCTCGGCACTCTCGTGTTGCGGCCAATGCGGACCGCCAAGTTCCTCGCCGGTCTCTGCACGGTCCAGGCGAAAGCTGTGTGGAAACGCGTTCGACCGGTCGTCAACGCGCTCGATGTTTGCGCCTAGGTTTCGCAGCTTCAATTCCAACCGCTCGTAGCCGCGATCCAGATGGTAGATACGGCGAATGGCCGTATCTCCCTCCGCGGCCAATCCGGCGATAACCAGTGCGGCGCTGGCCCGCAGGTCGGAAGCCATCACCGTCGCGCCGCTGAGTCGTCCCACGCCGCTGATGATGGCCGACGGGCCTTCGCGGCGAATGACGGCCCCCATGCGGGCCAGTTCAGCGGCGTGCATGAAGCGGTCGGGAAAGACCTTGTCGGTGATCACGCTGATGCCGGGCGAACCGACCAGCAGCGACATCAATTGTGCCTGCACGTCGGTGGGAATGCCGGGAGACGGCAAAGCGGCGCAGTCGGCGGCGCTGAGCTTCCGGCCATTGGAGACCCGCAGACGGTCCTGTCCCGCGTCTGAGAAATGAACACCGATGTCGGCCAATTTTTCCAACACGGCCGTGAGATGTTGCGTGCGGACATTTTCCAATTCCACGTCGCCCTGCGTAGCGGCAGCGGCGATCATCAACGTGGCGGCTTCGATGCGGTCGGGAATGATGCGGTGAGTCGTACCGGTCAGTTCCTCGACGCCTTCAATCTCCAAGAGTGGCGTGCCCAAACCGTTGATGCGGGCGCCCATCTTGTTGAGATAGTTTCCGAGATCGACAACCTCCGGTTCGCAGGCGGCGGCTTCGATGATTGTGGTCCCCCGCGCCAACGCGGCGGCGACCATCACGTTGCAGGTTCCGGTGACCGTGCAACCGAAGGGACCGCCGAGATAGATGCGAGCGCCCCGTAACTCCTTGGCCTGGGCAATGACATAGCCGCGTTCGACGCGAATTTGTGCGCCCAACGCAGCCAAGCCTTTAAGATGCAGGTCGATGGGGCGATCGCCGATGTTACATCCGCCGGGAAGCGAGATACAGGCCCGCCCGCGGCGCGCCAAGAGCGGTCCCAGGACACAGACGCTGGCCCGCATCGTGCGCACCAGGTCGTAGTCGGCAACATAGGGGGTGGTATCAACTACGGTCAGTTGCATCTCGCCGTCGTCGTTTTGCTCGACGTGCATTCCCAGTTCACTGAGCAATTTGCACAGCGTGCGGACGTCGGCCAGATCGGGCACATCTTGCAAGAGCGTGGGGCCGGTGGCAGCCAGTGCAGCGGCCATGATCGGAAGGGCGGCATTTTTGGCGCCGCTTACAACAGCGGTGCCCCTCAGCGGCACTCCGCCGCGAATCGCAAACATGTCCATCATGGACCTCCTGGGCCGATCCGCCGTGTTTTCGAGTTGTCAGTCCTTACCTCTTCGATAAGTCGCAAAACCAGTGCGGACCATTCTTGAAACTAATTCAAGAAATTACAAGCGTTGGGCCGCTGCGACGCGGGGACGTTGGGCAAGATCCTGGACGATTCGCGGCGTGCGGTAGTCGCCGCTGGCGTCGATCAACTCAGGCAGAACGTTACCTTGTTCGGCGCCGATCTCCAACAGCAAAAACCCTCCCGATTTGAGACGCGCGCCGCTGCCGGCGATCAACCGGCGAATTACATCCAACCCGTCGGCACCGCCGTCGAGCGCCAAATGCGGCTCATGGTCGCGGACGTCGGCGTCGAGTTCCGCGAGTTCGGCAGCGGGAATATAGGGCGGATTGCTGACGATGAAATCAAACGTCGCATCCGACTTTAGCGGCGCGAAGAGATCCCCGCAGTGAAATTCGATGCGGTCAGCGACGCCGTGTTTCTCCGCATTTTGCGCGGCGACGTGGAGCGCTTCGGGGCTGATGTCGATCGCCACAATTTCGGCGGTGGGGAGATTAGCTGCGGTGGCAATCGCGATGCAGCCCGACCCGGTTCCCAGCTCGAGGATCCGCGGCTGCGGCCGGTCAGCGGCCAGCGTGAGTAGTTCCAGCACCAGCGTTTCCGTATCGGGCCGCGGAATCAACACGTCGGGCGTTACGCGAAAGTCCATGCCGTAAAACTCGCGGTGCCCCACGAGATAGGCGACCGGTTCGGCGCGGGCGCGGCGGGTGACCAGTTCCCGCATCACCGCGCGGACTTCGTCGGAGAGCACTTCATCGTAGTGCGTGTAGAGTTGAATCCGCGGGCAGTTGCGGGCGTGAGCCAATAGGATTTCGGCGTCGAGCCGCGGCGTGTCGCTGCCGTGCGTTTTCAAATGTGCGGTGGTCCAGTCGATCACACGGCCGACGGTCCATGGCTGCTCGGCTCGGGGCGTCGTTTGTGCGTCTGAACTCACAGGGTTTCAATCCATTTCTTCCGGCCGGGCGAGGATTACGTGCCGCCTGCTTCGCTGCCGAGTCCCTGCAGCCGTTCCTGGCGGTCAAACTCCAGCAGCGCATCGACGAGTTCATCGAGATTGCCCAGCATGATCTGATCCAGTTTATACAGCGTCAGATTGATGCGGTGATCGGTCAGGCGGTTTTGCGGAAAATTATATGTGCGGATACGCTGGCTGCGGTCGCCCGAACCGATCAGCGTACGGCGTTGTTCGGCCCGGTCCGATTGCGCCTTTTGCTGCTTCATTTCCAACAGCCGGCTCCGCAACACGCGCATGGCCTTGGCACGATTTTTGTGCTGGCTCTTTTCATCCTGGCAACTGACGACGGTGTTGGTCGGCAAGTGTGTGATCCGCACGGCGCTAGCGGTCTTGTTGACCTTCTGCCCGCCGGGACCGCTGGCGTAATAGGTATCGATCCGCAAGTCGTCGTGGCCAATTTCGACTTCCACCTCGTCTGCTTCGGGCAACACCGCCACGGTGGCGGCACTGGTATGGATGCGGCCCTGAGTTTCAGTGTCGGGAACCCGCTGCACACGATGTCCGCCGCTCTCGAACTGCAACTGCATGAAGGCGCCTTCGCCCGACACGGAAAAGGTGATCGACTTGATGCCGCCCAATTCCGACTCACTGCGGTCCAGTTCCTCGATCTTCCAACCGCGGTTTTCCGCGAATCGCAGATACATCACGTACAAGTCGCGGGCAAACAGCGAGGCTTCGGCGCCGCCGGGGCCGGCGCGGACTTCCATGATCAGGCTGCCCCGCGTGGCCGCGTCACCCGCCGTGACCAGATCCTCGAGATCTTCCTTGAGGGCTTCCTGCCGCTCGAGCAGTCCCGCGAGTTCGGTCTCCGCATATTCGCGGGCCTCGGCGTCGGTCTCTTCGTCGACCATCTCGCGGGCGGCGGCGACGTTCTCTTCCAACTCTTTATACTCGCGCACCATCCGCGCCGTTTTGGCCAATCCGCCGTGTTCACGCTGAATTTTCAGCAGCCGGGACGTGTCGGAGAGCACTTCCGGATCGATGAGCAGTTTTTCCAACTCCTCGAATCGCGCCAGTTTTTTCTCCAAGCTGGGGTACATGATGTTCACTTGCCGCGACGAAGAGAGACCTGCAGGCGATAGACGCTTGGGTGCCACAGCTGGCCTGTCCAGCAGTGCCTTGGCCGGTCGCGCGAATTTGCACTGGCGGGCCAGCCGCCAGTGGCACCCCTAAGCAACGGGATTGCGCCCCGGTTGCCGCGGTGCTAGCCCTCGGCTGCCGCCTCTTCGGTCTTGCTTTCCGCATCGGCAGCGTCCCCTTTGTCCTTTGACGCTTTGCGGCGTTCGTCCCAGCCGTACTTCTGTTGGAACTTCTCCACGCGGCCGGCGCTGTCGACGTACTTCGCCTTGCCCGTATAAAACGGGTGTGAAGCCGAACTGACCGGAACCGTGATCAGCGGATACGTCTTGCCGTCTTCCCATTCGATCGTCTTGTCGGACTTGAGCGTCGAACGGGTCAGGAATTTTTCCCCGCACGATGCGTCCAGAAAAACGACGTCGTGATAATCGGGATGGATGCCTGCTTTCATCGGAATGTCACCAAAAAAACTGTCCTATGTTCGTTCCGGGAATCACCCCGCGGGCGTTTCTACCGGTGTCTCAATCACCGCCATTCGCGGCCGGCCAAATCCATGGCGGCCGAATTGCGGGGAATCTCGCAAAATACGAAAGCGCAAAAATCTGCCCAAGTAAGCCGTAGTGTACGCATGCCGACCCCAGACGACAAGCGACAATCGCAGACAGTGAACGGCCGCCGCCATGATATCGACCCGCCGGCAAGACTCGGGCGACGGCAACGCCCGTAAACCTTTTCGCCGCCTTCAATTGCGGACCGCCGCTGTTTAGGCGTCCCCCTTCGTCCACTTCCCGTCGATATATCGCCACATCCCCCCGCCGGGATGTCCGTCTTGCAGGGCCGGCGGCAAACGGTGCGGGCGGACGTTGTCGTAACACTGCAGCATCGAAAACCGGTGGATACTGGCCGGAATGCCCACCGCGGTGAACGCCGGGTGCCCCGTGGCTGGAAACGGGCCCCCGTGGTTCATTGCCGGGGAGACCGCCACGCCGGTCGGCATTTTATCATTGAGCAGTCGGCCGACATGCGGACGGACGGCGGCCGCCAACTCGCTATAGATATCGTCATCGCTGCCGCCGGTATCGGTGTAGATCGAACCGGTGAGGTTCCCCTCCAGCGTTTCGGCAATGGCCGTCATCTCATCGATGTCTTCCGCCACGACAAGCAGCGTGCAATTGCCGAACGCCTCGGTTTGCAGCCCTTCCGGATCGGCCACGAACTGGGCACCGGTCACTTTCAGTATCGTGTTCTGGTGCGAGTAACCATCTCCTCCGCCGTGGCTACCGCCGGCGATGATCTGAGCACCCGCCGATTGCAGCGCCCGGATTCCGGCGGCCATGTTTTTCTGCACGCCGCCGCTTAACAGCGTTCCCACCGGCGCGGAGTTGAATTTCTGCGTAACCGCGGCGATGAACTCCTCGGCCGCGTCCCCCGCCGGTAACACCACCACGCCGGGGTTGGTACAGAATTGGCCGGTCCCCATCAGACAACTGCCGGTGAACTCATCCGCCAGCGCCTGGCAGCGTTCCTCCAAAGCCCCCGGCAACACGAAAACCGGGTTGATGCTGGAGAGTTCCAGATAGATCGGCTTACCCGCTTTGTCGGCCGCCTCCTTGAGATACAATCCGGCGGACCGCGCTCCCGTATAACCAGTAGCGCCCATCAGCGGATGTGAGACCAACTTCGCCCCGTCGGCGTGATCGCAGCGATAGATCAACTGCACCAGCGCCGGCGGCATGTCAGTCGCCTTGATCGCGTCCAGGGCCGCCTCGGCGAAGATGCGCGTGGTGTTGGGATGAGAGGAGTGCCCCTTGGCGATCACCGGATTGACTGCGGCGATCGCCGCTGCGAAGTCCCCGCCGGAGATGCCGTTGAACGCAAACGGAAAGTTATTCGGCCCGAAGACGACCACCGGTCCGATGGGCCCGTACATCGAGCGGATGTTGTTGGCCGTATCAATCGTGGCCGTTGCCCACGTCCCTTCCCGCGCGGCTGCAGCGGCTTGGCGGAGCTGGTTCACCGTACGGGGCAGTTCGATGCCGGCCAACCGGCCATCTTTGGGCAGCGCCGTTTCCAGATGTGCAGCCGTCGCCAATTCGTCGGAGCGGGCTTCGATACCGTCGGCGTATTTTTCCAGAAACGCGGCAAACCGCGTCCCGGGCCACCCCCGCATCTGCTTGGCCGCGGCCGCGGCCACCTGGATCGCCCGTTCGATCTCCTCCCACGGGCTGACGGGAAACCGGTCCGGCAACAATTCCTCCGTCGTCGGATTCGCCGCTTGAAAAGTCTCAGTACCGGTCGAAGCGATCCATTTGCCGTCAATAAGTACGGGGTGCGTGGTCATAGTGAGAGTGTCCAATTATCGAAAAAAGTTGATCACGGATTATTGGAGTGGAGCCGAACGGACAGGATACCGGGAATTGTCGGTGCCGTGAAAGGTATCGCGGCGAAATGTACGCACGACACTCGAAAATACAATGCTTGTGCGGGGTGAGGAGACCCGCGCACAACGATTTCGAGTGGCCAGTGGCCAGTATGTGTCGGCTTATGGCAATTTGATGGCATGGGTGTGCCAACCCTAAAGTCTACGGTCTCCAGCCTAAAGCCTGCGATGACGCCGGTTCACCGGCGTTTCCGCGCAGCGATATTAGGCCCGCCATTTATGGCGGGTCGGGTGAACCCGCGCAGGCGCGCTGCTGAGCCTCGTTCACGAGGCTTCTCGCTGTGGAGTGCGCGGGAAGGCTGAAGCCGTTGCATCGAGAACGCCCGTGAACGGGCGTTTGGGCTGCTACGAGGTTGCGTCATGTTAACCCGCCATAAATGGCGGGCCTA
>CALFYU010000318.1 GCA_937952455.1 uncultured Planctomycetaceae bacterium | reverse complement strand
AAGGAAATCAAAGAGGCCTTCGAGGCGGAGTTCATTCCGCAGAAGATTACGCTGGAGGAGTTGCAGCAATTCATCGGGCGGCTGCACGAATCGGGGCTGGTGATCAGCGAGGCGGCCGGGCAAGGGGCCAAGCTGCTAAAGCGCCGCGAGGATCGGGCGAAGAAGCAGTTGAAATCGACGCTGTCGAATGTGCTGTATATCAAACTGCCCGGATTTGACCCCGCGCGGGCGCTCAATTGGCTGTACCCCCGCTTCAAGTGGATTTATACACCATGGGCGCTCACTGGTGTGGCCTTGTTGGCACTATCGGCACTGACGTTGGTGCTGGTGAACTTCGATGAATTTCGCGGCCGGCCGGAGATGGAGAGCTTTCACTCCTTCTTCAACATGAAGAACATTGTCTGGCTGTGGATTGCGATGGGGATGACGAAGATCATCCACGAATTCGGGCACGGACTGACCTGCCATCACTTTGGCGGCGAGTGCCACGAAATGGGGATGTTGTTTCTCGTGCTCTCGCCGGCGCTGTATTGCAACGTCTCGGACTCCTGGACGATGCCCAACAAATGGCACCGCATCGCGATTGCGGTGGCGGGGATTTATGTGGAAGTCGTGCTGGCTTCGGTGGCCACATTTATTTGGTGGTATTCGGCGCCGGGTTTGATTCACAACATCGCCTTTAGCACGATGTTCGTCTGTTCGGTGAATACGATTTTGCTCAACGCCAATCCGCTGATGCGGTTCGACGGCTATTATGTGATGAGCGACTGGCTGGAGATTCCGAATTTGCGGGTGAAGGCCAACCAGTTGCTGCAGCGGAAGGCGGCCGAGATCTGTTTGGGGCTGGAGATGCCGGCCGACCCGTTCATGCCCAAGGCCCGCCAAGGGTGGTTTATTACTTATGCGATTGCGAGTTGGTGTTATCGCTGGATGGTGACGTTCGGCATCTTGTTGTTTTTGTATACGTTTCTCAAGCCGTATAAACTGGGTGCGATCAGCGCGTTGATGGCCACCGGGATCGTAATCATGATGTTTGTCATGCCGGTGGTCAAAATGGTGAAGTTCATCTTTACTCCGGGGAGGTGGGAGATGGTCAAGAAGGTCCGGGCGACAATCACGGGCGTCGTCGCGGTGGCGCTGTTGGTGGGCTTTTTGATGATTCCCGTTCCCAAGCGAGTCGACACGGTGTTCACGGTGCAGCCGCGCGATGCCCAGCACGTGTACGCCAAAGGAGGGGGCCGTATTAAACGTGTGCACGTGAAGCCGGGAGATGCCGTCAAACAAGGGGATGTGATTGCAGAATTGGAGAACGAGGCATTTGCTCTGGAAAAGCGGGCGCAGGAGCGCTTGGCCACCACCCAGAAATATGCCGAGGTCGTGTATCGCGAACTGGGGGGCGATTTCCGCGATCAGCGGGCTCAGGCGGCGCGGCTGTATGGCGATGTTCTCAAACAGGTGGAGATCCATCAGGAGCAAATCGACGATCTGGTGATCAAGGCCCCTGTGGACGGGACGGTGTTTCCGGCGCAAATCGTGCCGGACCCGCCGCACATGGAGAAATACGAGACGCTTCCCCGCTGGCATGGCAGCCCGCTGGAGGAACGAAACCTGGGCACCTATTTGGAACCGGGGACGGCTTTGTGCACGATCGGCGATCCCAAGGAAAAAGAGGCGATTCTGATCATCGACCAGTCCGACATCGAATTCGTCCGGGAAGGCTTTACGGTCTACCTCAAGTTCGATGCGTTTTTGGATGAGACGTTTGAGTGCCGGATCGAAGAACTCTCGCAACACGTCACGGAGGATTCCCCCAGCCAATTGTCCAACGCGATGGGGGGCGAGTTGGCCACGACGCAGGATTCCAGCGGGCGGACGAAGCCGCTCAACACGTCGTATCAGGCGCTGGTATATATCAAGGATCCGGATGGGGAGTTTCCGATGGAGCTTTTGATTTCGGGCCTGAAGGGGCGGGCCAAGATCGAATGCGCGCCGCGTACGTTGGCGCAGGTCGCCTGGCGGTATTTGGCGGAGACGTTTCATTTTAGGCTGTAGGCTTTAGACTTTAGACTGTAGGGAAAGGGCGTCGCAGATCGTCAGGAACCTATGAATGCGGATGCCACTGGCGGCTTGACCGCCCGTGCCGAGTTACGCTGCGTTGTCCCTGCCTGAACTCATTGGTCTTTACACGCACTGCTGGGCAAGCCAGCAGTGGCACGCGGTGCGGAACGACTGGTTATGTCTTCTTCATCCATCATCGTATTGGGGTCGGTGAATACGGATTTGGTAATTCGTGCGCCGCGGATTCCGGCGCCGGGGGAGACGGTGCTGGGAGGCGAGTATTTTCAGGCACCCGGCGGCAAAGGGGCCAATCAAGCGGTGGCTGCCGCGCGGGCGGCGCGCAAGGCGGTTACGTTCGTTGCTGCGGTGGGAGACGACGACTTCGGCCGGGCGGCGATCGAGAATTTTTCGCGTGAGAATCTCGACGACCGCCATATTCTGTCGATTGCGAATCAGCCGTCGGGAGTGGCGCTGATTTTCGTGGACCATCGGGGGGAGAATGCGATCAGCGTGGCATCGGGCGCGAACCTGCATCTGACGCCGGCGGATGTCGATGCGCTGCCAGAGGAATTGTTTGCCGCGGCGGATGTGTTTTTGTCCTGTTTGGAATCGCCCGTGGAGACGGTTGTTCGCGGACTGCGGCGCGCACGGGCGGCCGGTCTGGTCACGATCTTGAATCCGGCGCCGGCGCTCTCGGAAATTGCGGTGTCGGAGATCTTGTCGCTGGTCGATGTGCTGACTCCCAATGCGGGGGAGGCGGAGATGCTGTCGGGGCGGGAGTCGGCGGCGGATGCGGCGGTGTACTTGCGAAGACTTGGCTGCGGCAGCGTGGTGACGACGCTCGGGGCCGGCGGATGCCTGGTTTCGGGTGAGACGGAGGTGCACATTCCGGGCCGGCGGGTCACCGCCGTCGATACGACGGCGGCGGGGGATGCCTTCAACGGCGCGTTGGCGGTGGCGCTGTCGGAAGGGAAACCGCTGCCAGAGGCGGCACGTTGGGCGACCGTTGCCGCCTCCATTGCGGTGACCCGCGCGGGAGCGCAGCCTTCGCTGCCCGGCCGCGTGGAGATCGAAGCGGCTGTGTCAGGCTAGGGGCGTTGAGACTGTTACGATGCTCCTTCGCGGCCGACTTTACGGTCGGGGGTGCACAACTGGATTGGGCGACGCGCGTTTTCAGACATGGACAACGCGACGTGACTTTGCACTGGCGGACAAGCCGCCGGTGGCACCCGCGGGCAATCGATTCCGCGAAAGTGTGTGTTTCAGCTCACAGTCGCGATCGTCGGGCGGTACGATAATCCCGGTGAAACCTGAAGCGGCGGAAATACTCTGGCCGACCGGTCGATTGTGATCAACACTCCCCTGCCCTTTCGCGGCGGGGCCTCTTTTAGAAAGCCGTGTCCATGAAACACCTACGGATTGTGACGACGCTGTGTGCGGTGACCTGCGGAATGTGGATTTTGTTGGCCGGGGACGTTCGCTGCGAGGAAAAAGAGACCAAACCCCCGGCCGTGGGGGATATGGCGCCCGATTTTGAATTGGCGACGCTGGAAGGCGAGAAACACAAGCTGAGCGAGTTGGTGAAGAATGGACCGGTAATTGTGGTGATGCTGCGGGGCTATCCGACGTATAAATGCCCGCTCTGTTCCAAGCAGGTGGCGGAGTTTCTCAATGCAGCTGATGCGTTTGGGAAGTACAAGGCGAGCGTGGTGCTGATTTATCCCGATACGAAAGAGGGCGTGGCCGAACATGCCCAAGAGTTTATCAAGGGCAAGAAGTTTCCCAAGCACTTCCTGTTTCTGCTTGATCCGGATTTTGAGTTCACCAACAGCTACGGTTTGCGGTGGGACGCTCCTAAGGAGACGTCGTTTCCGTCGACGTTTATCGTGGACGGGGACCAGAAGGTGACGTTTGCCAAGGTCAGCCGCAAGCACAGCGGGCGGTCGAAAGCGAAGGAACTCCTCGCCAAACTACGGAAGGCGAGTCTGAGTTCCGCGGTTAAGGAGTGAAAAACGAAACGCTCCACCCCCGGTTGCTAGAAGTCCGGGGGTGGAGCGTTGTTCTCGTATGCCGCGATTTCAACTGGCTTGCTAAGTCTTCCAGCAGTGGTTTGCAGATCTCACTGGCGGACAAGCCGCCAGTGGCACCCGAAGTCAAAAGAGAGTTAGTGTGCGGCGGCGATTTCGCCGTAGACTTTGAACTTCACCGGTTCGGCGCGGCCGGCGATGCGGACGTCGAATTCCTCCACGATCTTGCCCATACCCATGTCCGCGTCCGCTTTGATGCGGATAGGAATCACGTGCACGTTTTTTTCGTCCGTGGGGGACTGCCAGGCGAAGGCCGATTCGCTGGCTTCGGACGTGATTTTCTCGATCGTGATGGCCCGCTTGCCGCGGACGACGACGCGGACCGTTTTTTCCTCACCCGGCGTCAGCGTGCCGATGGACGCGGTCTGCGGCGAGACGATCACGTCGGGATCGACTTTGCCTTCGACGAGCACGGTGACCGGCGGTGAATAGCCGCCGGCGGTTTCCAGAACGACTTGATCGCGGAAATCTCCGATGGGGGCCGAGGGCTTCAGCAGGACGGCCAATTCATAACCCGGTTTGCCGTCGGCGCTGGGCGTGACGGTCACATCCAGGTATTCGCTGTCGGTGTGGGCGCTCTTAACGGTCCAGTTCGGATAGCGTGCGTGCGAGATCTGTACCTTTTGCCGCCAAGCTGTGCCGTTGTCGACGGCGCCGAAATTGACGCTGCCGGGATTGAGGATGATGTCCGGCTGGATGTAAGCGGTGATGGGGATCCGGACTTCGGCTTTTTGCGGTTTGTCGAAGGTGACGATCACGTTCGAGTTTTTCCGGTGCGTGAACTTGTGCGTATTCATCGTGATTTCGATGTACGTCGATTCGTTGCTTTTGAGCGTTGTCTTTTCCGGCTTGGCGGCCGAGCAACCGCAGGTGGTCCGCACGTCGGCGATGTGCGTGTCGTCGCGCCAGAGACTGGTGATTTTGATGCGGGCTTTGGCCACTGAACCTTTCGGGACGGTGCCGAAGTCTTGATCGAGCCGGTCGAACATCTTTTCGGCCCAAGTCTTTTCGGCGGCGCGGGCGGCCGCTGCAGTGAACAGCACCGCACAGCAAACCGCCAATACCCCCCCGCCCCAGTGTCGCCAAGCCCCGGCCCGGGTGAGCGAATGTCGTTTCAACATGATGGTCCTCCTCGTCAGATGATTCGGCCACTCCGTTGTCAGTTCGCCTGCCGACCCTGGCATTGCGTTGTTGTGTCGTCAAAACCCGTCCGCCCCGTCGCGTCGATGAGATGTGCCGCGAATCGTTGCCAGTGGGTTTTGATAGAGATTTTAGGTCGTTCGAGTTTTAGCGAACTTATGCACCGCGCAGCCGCCTACGAGGCTGTTCACCAGAAAAGGCGAGCGATGAGCCATCGCCGCCGGTTGCTGCCCGTGTGTGAGGCGCCGCACGAAAAACTCGCGTGACCCCGTTCCCCTGAAACCCGTGCGACCGTTTTGAAAAAACGTCTACATTCAACATACCCGACTCTTGGTCCGTGTGAAGATGAATTTCCGAAAATTCGAGTCAACGCGATGTGGGAGTTGTGAAGTTCGGCCGGATTGGCGGACTAGAGAAACCTTTCATCTCTTTGCGGCGGCGGAAGATGCGGAGCGATGCGCGCTGTTTGCCCATCCGGACGAGCGGCGCATAAACGGAGCGGTTGGCCTAAAGTGAACGGTTGGCACAGTTGTCCGTCACTGTTGAATCAGCAACAACCGGTTTATACTGATTGGCGACAGTCGCGTTCCGTGCATGATCCCTGAAATACTCGACACTTACTCAATTATGAAAAACTCGATCGCCAACCGCGTCCTCTTCACTGTTTTTGGATTGCTATTGTTTGCCAATGCGGTAGCGGCAATGGCCGCCGAGGCTCCCGCCGCGCGGCCGAATATCTTGTGGATTGTGGTCGACGATATGTCGGCGAATTTTTCGTGTTACGGCGACACGCTGATTGAGACGCCGCATGTCGATCGGCTGGCGCGCGAGGGGGTGCAGTTCAATCGTGCGTTCGTGACGGCGCCGGTTTGTTCGACCTGCCGGTCGGCGTTCATTACGGGAATGTATCAAACGGCGATCGGGGCGCATCATCATCGCAGCGGACGCGGCAAGGAAAAGATCCATCTGCCGCCTGGCGTCGAACCGATTCCAGTGTTGTTTCAGCGGGCCGGGTATTACACGTCGAACGGCAGCTGGCCGATTCAACCCAAGCGGCTGGGCAAGACGGACTACAACTTCGAGTGGGACCGTAAGATGTACGACGGATCGGACTGGTCGGGGCGCAAGCCGGGGCAACCGTTCTTTGCACAGATCCAGCTCCCGGGTGGAAAACTGCGGGGGGGCACGCGCGAATCGGCGCAGCGGTTCGCCGCGAAGGCCGAGAAGACGTTCGGTGAGAGAACCGATCCGGCCGATGTGAAACTCCCGCCGTATTATCCGGACACGCCGGTGCAGCGCGAGGATTGGGCGGCCTATTTGGATTCGGTGCGGGAGACGGATCGCGTTGTCGGGGAGATCATTGCACGTCTGGAAGATGAAGGGGTGCTCGACCAGACATTGGTGCTGTTCATGACGGATCACGGCATCAGCCACGCCCGCGGGAAGCAGTTTTTGTATGACGAGGGGATTCATGTGCCGTTTGTTCTTCGCGGGCCGGGCATCGAGGCCGGGACGACTCGCGACGATTTGATCGAGCATATCGACATGGCGGCAATTTCGCTCGCAGCGGCGGGCATTCCGCTGCCGGAAACGATGCAGGCCCGGAATGTCTTGGCTGCGGATTATCAACCGCGTGATGCGATCTTCGCCGCACGCGACCGCTGCGACGAAACGGTCGAGCATCTGCGGTGCGTGCGGACCGATCGATTCAAGTACATCCGCAACTTTCTGCCGCAGCGACCGCATCTGCAGCCCAACGCGTACAAGGATCACAAATCGATTTTGATCGATCTCCGCCGCGCTCATGCCGCCGGGGAATTGGACGACGTGCAAGAACAGCTTTTCCATCCGACGCGTCCGGCGGAGGAGTTGTACGACCTCGAAAACGATCCGTATGAGATCCACAATTTGGCGGGGGATCCGCACTATGACGAAACGCTTGTCGCACTACGGAAACGGCTCAATGACTGGATAATTCGTACCAACGATCAAGGGCGGATGCCGGAGTCGGAGGCGATGTATGACAGCGATATGGAGTTGTACTTACAATCGCGACGCCGGCGGGATGATGAGGAGGCACTCAAGGAACTGCAGGACAATATCGACTTGATGAAACGTTGGGCGGCCGAGGGCAAATGACAGCCCACCGCAGCAGTAGGCCGCAAAGTACTGCTGGACGAGCTGGCAGTGGCATTCGGCGAATGAGTGCTTTTTTGGTAATCCCGCGATGACGAACTCCTCAGAATGCCCGATCGTTGTGCTGCTGGGTGGGGGTGTGGAGAGTACCTCGCTGGTACGTCGCTTTCTCGATTCCGGGCGGCGCGTCGTTCCGGTGCATATGCATTGCGGGTTGATCTGGGACGACGTCGAGGCACTGTTTGTGCAGCGGTTTTGTGCTGCGCAGGACGACGAGCGATTGGTCCCGCTGATTCAGTTTCAAGTGCCGTTGGCCGGTTGGCTGGACGGGCACTGGGCGGTCACGGGAAAGGATGTTCCCCGGGCGGGGGCGAACGGCCGCGATTTGGAAATTCCGCTGCGGAATCTCACGTTGCTCAGTTTTGCGCTCCCCAAGGTGGCGCATCTGTCGGAATTTCAATTCGCGGTCGGCACGACCGCCGACAATTCGTTTCGCGACGGGAGCCGCGAATACTTTGACCGCTCGCAGGAGCTGCTCAGCCTGGAAGCGGGGCGGCCGATCGGAATTCTCACGCCGTATATCACGATGACCAAGACTGACGTGATTCGCGTGACGGACCGCGAGACGTTGGCGCACAGTTTTTCTTGCGTCGATCCCCGCGACAATCGACATTGCGGCCGTTGTATCAAGTGCGGCAGCCGTCAGCGGGCGTTTGCCGCTGCGGGAGTTGATGATCCGACCGAGTATGTCGATGGCTGACGCAGACGCCGCGGGTGTGCGGCACTACCATTGGGCGGGGTTGGACTTCATGTTCGACGCCGACGGCCGGCCGGTGTTGTTGGAGGCGAATCGTTGTTCGCACATGCTATGGGAATACCTGCTGCTGTATGGTGATGACACGCCGTTTCGGCTCGCCGCTGAATTGCTCAACGCGGCCGAGGGACCCACGTGTTTCATGTGGCGGCGTGATGATCCGTTGCCCGATGCCGATGAAGATGCCTGTTGGATTGCCCGGCATTTGCAGCCATTTTTGGATCAAGAACCGCTCATCTGTCATGTTGAAGAGAACCGTCAGGAGCGGGACGAGTTGCTGACACGGGACGGGAAATTTGTGCGGCCGGGAAGTGTTTTTCGCTGGTGGTACGACTTGCCCTGGTCGTACGAACGCAGCGGAGTCCTCGTGATCAATCCCAACGCGGCCTGGGTGGCGGTGCGGGACAAGTTGGCCTGTTACGAAACGTTGGCGGGGGCAAAGAGCTTTCGCGTGCCCCGCAGCTTTGCGGTGGAAACGCCCGGCGACGTGTCGAGGTTTTTGGCGAATCACGCCGAGCTTTTTGCGCGGGGCTATGTGCTAAAACCGCGGGTGGGGTTTGGCGGGCATGGGGTGCAGGTGGCTGATCCGCGCGAAGCGCCGCGACCGTTTGCAGGCAATTTTCTGCTCTCTGAACGCATTCACCCGCCGCGCCGCGATGGTCAGTTTTGGGACGTGCGATTGTTCGTGATGGGGGGGCATTTTGTGGGGGGGATCTTGCGGTCAAGTTCGGCGGCCGGGACGTCTGCGTACCAGGGGGGAATACCGCGGCGACTCGACGAGAATCTGGCCGCGGACCTGGAAACGCCAGCGTTGGAAGCGGTGCGTCTGCTGGATGCGGCGGCCGACGCGATTCACCGCTTGCCGGAACCGCCCGATACATTGCTAACGCGCGTCGAGTATTGATTTCCGCGGCGACGATGCCTAACGTTCAGGTATCGCTCGAAGCGTGTAATTTGCGATTGCGTTTGCTTGGAGAATTCTCTCATGGTCGAGACCTATCAATCTCACGGCGTCAGTTTTGAGTACCCCGACGACTGGGAAATCACTGAGCAGCAGGATGCCCACGAATTGGCGATCACGGTGCAAAGCCCGGAGACGTCTTTTTGGTTGTTGACCGTGTTTTACGACCGTCCCTCCCCCGAAAAGATCGCCGAGGCCGCGCTGGATGCATTCCGGCAGGAATACGAAGACCTGGACATTTACGAAGGGGAAGACAGTATCTGCGACGAGGACGCGGTGGCCTGGGACCTCGAGTTTCGCGCGATGGAGGTTTACAACAGCGCGTGGGTGCGGGCGTTTCAGACGGACCAGTTTTCCGCGTTGGTCTTGTTTCAGGCGAACGATCTGGAACTGGACGAGACGGCGGATACGCTGCGGGGGATGACGCGTAGTTTGGGGTATTATTACGAGTGAAGGTGGCCTTCCACCAAACATCGCACCGCGCTCTTGCGTTGTGCTAGGGGGATGAATCGGGAGCCGGTTCGGACGTGGGGGTTACGTCTCCAGCTGGTTGTTCGTCCGGTTCCGCGCCGATGTCGAACTCTTCGACCAATTCTCGTCGGCGGATTTTGACTTGCCTGTCGAATTCGCCCAGTACGTCCAGTGCGTGATCGCGGGACGTGACCAAGCCCATGATCAGGTATTGGATGATGGCGATCACGTAAAACACCCAACCGGCGGGACCGTGGAAGATGGTGGACAGGATCGCAAACACGGGCGAGGAGCGGTTGATGTGCTGGCAGGCGAGGCCCTTGACGTAGGGCCGCCAATTCTCCTTGAGGGTCATGAGGATTTTGCCGCGGCGAAACTTCAGATGAGGCGGACCGGGGTAGCTGATGGAGAACAGTTCCTGGTCGGGCATGGTTTCAATCACGCCGACCGCCAGCAGGATTCGTCCGCCGAGCACCAGCCAATCCAGATTGAAGCGAATATGGTCGCCCGTCAGCCAGAAAAACAGCAGGTCTTCCATATTGGCCGTCGCTGCCATTAATACGAGCGACGCCCGAAACCATTGCTCGAGATCCTTCTCGAGTTCTTCGTCCAGGTCCTGCAGGCGGACGACTTTCCGCATGAAGACACGGAACGTGGGGATGGCGATCACCCCCAGCAATAGCCGGATGAACGACCGCACCACCGGCAACTTCATGATCACGGTTAACCAATTCACGAGCGGCGGTCCTGCCAAGTCCTGAAATGAATGTCGAAGCCCGAGATAAGCGGCCGTTTGCTGACCGAAAACTCCCCTTCCCTGCCTAACGCGGCGACGCCTTCAACGGTTCATGTCGCCGCCCAGTGTAGCAATTTCGGCCAATTCGTCGCAGAGACTCCCCCAAAACCCCCTAAAATTCCCCTGCCACCATTCGCAGTCGCCGCCAATTTTCGCTATCCTGGCAACTTTTTGGAATCCTGTTTTAACCTGCAGTTTCTTATAGCCACGGATTGAACACAGATTAAACACGGATGAAGAATGTGTCCCAGGCGTGTCGCAAATCGATCGTTTGCGGTTGCCCAGACTCAATTCTTCGAATTAACAACCGCATTTCGAATTTTTCCTCTGCGTCTTTGCGCCTCTGCGCGAAGCATTTGTTTTAGTGGCGCGCAAGCAAGATCGACAGAACAGAGCGGAGTGATTGTATGAATCAATCAGCACCGGTTGCATTGGGACTCGACTTCGGGACCGAGTCGGTTCGGGCGTTGTTGGCGGATTTGGACGGGAATGAATTGGCCTCGTCGGTGATTCCCTATGAACATGGCCAGATTACCGAGACGCTGCCGGGTACTGGTGAAAAACTGCCGCCGGATTTTGCCTTTCAACACCCCAGTGATTGGATTAACGCCTCGGCCCATGCGGTGCGGGATGCCGTTGCCAAGGCGGGGTTGTCGGGGGAGGAGATCATCGGGATCGGCGTTGATTTTACCAGTTGTACGATGCTCCCCGCGCTGCGGGATGGGACGCCGCTGTGTCTGACAGATCAGTGGGCGACGGAGAAATTCGCCTGGCCCAAGTTGTGGAAACATCACGGTGCGAAGTCGCAAACCGAGCGGATCAACGAACTGGCCCGCGCACGCGGCGAAAAGTGGCTCGACCGCTACGGGGGGATCATCGGTCTGGAATGGTTCTTCCCCAAGATGTTGGAAACGCTCGAAGAAGCGCCCGGGGTTTTTGAGGCGACTGAGGTTTGGCTGGAAGCGGGGGACTGGTATGTGTGGCAGTTGGTCGGTTGCGCCGCCGACGAACTCCCGCGATCGACCTGCCAAGCGGGATACAAGGGGATGTGGCACAGCGCGGACGGTTTTCCGTCGCGCGAGTTCTTCGCCGAATTGAATCCCAAGTTGGCTGATGTGGTGGCGGAGAAGATGCCGGGACGGTTTCTTGCGCCGGGAGAGGCGGCCGGTACGCTTTGCGAGGAGATTGCGGAGAAGTTCGGAATTCCCGCCGGCATTCCGGTCAGTGCGGCGACGATCGATGCGCATGCGGGCGTACCGGGGGCCGGTGCCGCCGAAGCGGGAACGCTGGTGATGGTAATGGGGACTAGCAGTTGCCATATGCTGAATGCGGACGATGAACGGAGTGTTCCCGGCGTCGCGGGGATCGTCGAGGGGGGGATCCTGCCGGGATTCTTCGGATATGAGACCGGGCAGGCGGCGGTCGGAGACGCCTTTGATTGGCTCCGCCGCACGACGGGACACGATGATTTTGAACAACTGACCGTGCAGGCCTCAAAATTGCCGCCGGGTGCTGACGGCGTGCTGTGTATGGATTGGTTCAACGGTTGCCGGACGCCGCTGATGGACGGCGGATTGCGGGGCGCGTTTGTGGGACTGACGCTGAACCACGGCGCCGGCCATATGTATCGCGCGTTGATGGAAGCCTCGGCGTTTGGCGTGCGGTGGATTGTCGATTTGCTGCGAGAAAACGGCGTGCCGGTGACGGGGTTGGTGGCAACCGGCGGGCTACCGCATCACAATCCGCTGCTGGTGCAGATCTATGCCGACGTGCTGGGACTGCCGATCACCGTGCATCCCTCGAAACAGGGACCGGCCTTGGGTGCAGCCATTCTGGGTGTATTAGCGGCCGACACCGATCGCAAGCACTTCGCCACGACGGCGGATGCGGTTGCCGCGATGGCGGGGCCGCGCGCGGATGATCCCCAACGGGCGGCGAAGGTTGTTGAGCCAAGCGGCGAGGCGCATCAAGACTATCAGGACATTTATCAACGCTACCGAAAACTGGCGGACGCATTAGTGGCGGAAAATCTTTAACCATTGACCACGGGCGCATTCGCTTTAGCATCTGTTTCCATTTCCCAAATCACATTTCCGGCAACCCGGCAATCAGGATCAACCGACGATGACTGCATACGCGATTCCCACTCGGGCCAAAAAACCGAAGTTGAAGAAACACCAAGTGCAATTGATCGCCAGCGGCGATTTGCGGCTGTCGGCCAACCAGAACTGCTGGGAAGCGCAGAAGCAAATGGAGGCGGCGCTCACCAAAGCGGTCGAAGCGGCCGGATATGAAGTGGTCCGCGCGCACCCGTATGACGAAACGGAAAAACACGGTTTCATTGGTTCGCAGAAACAGGGCATGCAAGTCTTCGAGACGATTGATCCGCATGCACCGCTGATCGTTGCCGAAGCGGTCTGGCAATACTCGCACCACGTCCTGAGCGGATTGATCACGCATCGCGGGCCGATCCTGACGGTCGCCAACTGGTCGGGGACCTGGCCTGGGCTGGTGGGGATGCTCAATCTCAACGGTTCGCTGACCAAGGCGGGCGTGGCATATTCTACGCTGTGGAGCGAGGACTTCACCGACAAGTATTTCACCGACCGCCTGAAGAAGTGGCTGTCGACCGGCAAGTGTCGCCATGCGACCAAGCATGTCACACCGCTGAAAAAGATCAAGGTCTCCGGCAAAGAGCGCAAGCTTGGTGAAGCGCTGGCGGCGCAAATGCAGTCCGAAAAAGCGATCATGGGTGTGTTCGACGAAGGGTGCATGGGAATGTTCAACGCCATCATTCCCGACCATCTGCTGAACCCGACCGGGCTTTATAAAGAGCGGCTGAGCCAATCGGCGCTGTATTACGAAACGACGCAAGTCAAAGATGATGAAGCCAAAGCCGTCCGCAAGTGGATGGAAGACAAAGGGATGACCTTCCACACGGGCCCCACCCACGAAACCGATCTCACTGACGAGCAGATTCTCGAACAATGCAAGATGTACATCGCTGCCGTGCGAATCGCCGACGATTTTGGCTGCGACTGCATCGGCATTCAATATCAGCAGGGGCTCAAGGACGTGTTGCCTGCCAGCGATCTGGTAGAAGGGACGCTGAATAATCAGGATCGTCCGCCGGTGAAAAGCCGGGACGGTAAGCGGGAATTGTATGCCGGCGAAGCGATCCCGCATTTTAATGAAGTGGACGAGTGCGCGGGGCTGGATTCGCTGATGACGTATCGCGTGCACAAGGCCATGGGGCAGCCGGTGGAAAACACGCTGCACGATATTCGCTGGGGGGATACCGATCCGACCGGGACGGTGGAGGACTACGTCTGGGTGCTGCTGATCAGCGGCGCCGCCCCGCCGGAACACTTTATCGGCGGTTGGAAGGGGGCCGAAGGATTCCGGCAGGTGCCGATGTATTTCCCGGCCGGCGGCAGCACGCTGCGGGGGATTTCCAAGCCCGGCGAAATCGTCTGGTCACGGATCTACGTCGAGGACGACCGGCTGAAAATGGATCTGGGCCGCGGAGGCGTGGTGGAGTTGCCGAAAGAGGAAACCGAGCGCCGCTGGAACGAAACGACGCCGCAATGGCCGATCATGCACGCGGTGACCTACGGCGTCTCCCGCGACCAGATGATGGCGCGTCACAAATCGAACCACATTCACGTGGCCTATGCCGACTCGGCCACTGCAGCGGACAAGGCGCTGTTGGCGAAGGCGTCGATGGCGCATGAATTGGGGATTGACGTGGCGCTGTGTGGTACGCGCGCCGGCGGGAAGGAGTGGTAAACGGCGGATCGCCGGTGGTTCCGCATCCCGCAGCCCCCGGCTTCGCCGGGGGGTGCGGGTTTTAATCAAGATCGTCATTCCGAGGTGTGCTCATGCTTTCTACCAGATAGCTCACCCGTGCGAAGATAATTAAGGAAACACACACGATACTGCCGAACTTCACGACGAGCAGAATTGCTTCTGTCGGTCTCGGAATTGGGGAAAACATCGGCAGCTCCCTTTGATGGCGTGAATGTCGAGCCAGTACAACCAAATGACGGCCGTCAGATCGCGATAACCCCGCTGGGCTTCACGCTAAGCCGACCTTTCAATAACCGCTAAGCGGCCCATTCAATAACCAGAAAATGCTCAACATCAGGGTGGTACTGGCGGCTCGTCCGCTAGTGTTCGTGCAATCGACAAATACGGCGATGCCTAGTCATCCGGCAATGGTATCGATATTCGGGCCGTTCACTCACACGTTGGGTCCGCTGTGCGGACCGTTTTCTTATGACGTTAACGATGTCACGGTCTCAACGGCAGCACTCTGTGGACGGTCCGCACAGCGGACCCTACGGTTGATCACGGTCGTGGTGCGAGTTGGAACTCTTCACCAAATAGAGCACGAGCACAACGATCAATAGGGGAATGCCCACAAGAAGTAGGAATATCGCCGCGATCACCAACAGTTCCATGGGTCCGGGTAGGAACATCGCTGGTACTTCAGGAAAGCGCATGAGCAACTCCTGTGAATGGGATGAGCGTCGTGTGGGATGGGTTGCGGGGCAGATTTGTCTTCGGTGCCATTGGTCACTGTATCAATCGAAACCGGCGTTTGTTAACCCCCAGCCGGTGCGGCTGCTAGCTGATCTGCTGGAACGATGGGAGCTGATTTGAGATAGACGGCCGGGATTTCTGCCGGCGTGGGCACCTAGGGTGAACACCCAATCTCACCTAGCCAGTCCGTCTCGATTTCGCTAAAAGACCTCCTCGATTGCGGAGCGGGTTTGCGGCAGACGGGCCGAATACGCCGCCGCAGAACCCATGCTCGGATCACTACTCATGGAGGAGACCTCGATGTCCGTCGGCAAACTGCGCCCGGCCTGCCGTTTGATCGCTGCTGTTTGTGCCGCGATTTGTGGGATGAGTGTTGCAATCGGCGATTTCGGGGTCCGTGCAGCGGATGAAAAGCCGGCGGCCAAACCGACGCCCAAAGCGGCTGCTGCAAAACCGTCCAAACCGGCCGCCCAGCCGGCACCCAAGCGGGCCACGCAACAGCCGGCCAAGCGGACGGCGAAAGAGGCCCCCAAACGAGCTGCCCAACGCTCCCGTGCTCCGGCCAAACGCCCTGCCCTGCCGTCGGTGCAGCAGTTGCAGGCGGCCTATCGCAAGAATCTTGCCGAGTTGTTTCCGTTGGGGCTGGAGTACAGCGTGCTGAGGTCCGAACACGAGGCGGCGATTAACGCCGATCGGCATCGTCTGCGGGAGAAGCAGGTGCTCGCCAAGATGAAGCGGTCCGACGTCAAATTCAACGGTCAGGACGTCAGCGAGGAATACTTCGCGGTGTTGATGCGAGATGCCGCCGAACAGATTAAGTATTACGATCAAGTGCTTCAGCCGGAGGTGGTCAAAAAGCGGCTGAGCGAACGAGTCACCGAGCGCCAGTTTTTATGGACCGACGGCAAAGCATTTCACGTGCGGCGGCCGCACGATCCTACGCAGGAAGAGACGTTGTTCCCCGCGGAAGTGAGTACCGAGAATCTGCCGAAACATTTCGAAAAAATTGCGCTCGCGTCCTGGTCGCAGGCCAACAATCCGCCGCTGCGGTGCTGGTTTGGAACGGCTGCCGGCGGGCGGGTTTGCACCGCACTCAACAATTGTTTTTCGATGACGTCTTTTGCCCCGTTGGGTTTCGTGCGCGGGGACTGGACGCACAGTTGGGATTGGCACGAGTTGGACCAATTCATGGCGGCCGATCCGGCGCAGCTCAAAGTCGTGAAACGTGTCGCGGTGCGGAAACGGACGATGTACCTGGTGGAAGGAATACTGGAAAACCCGCGGCAAATCGGAGTGAGAGAACATGTGCGGGCCTGGATCGATCCGGCGCGGGGCTGTCTGCCGCTGCGGATTGAATGGCGGTATGTCGACGCGAACGACAAGGAGGCGGCGAATCTACATCGCGACCTGCAATTGCTGGATGTCAAACAGGGGGGCGGGAACTTTTATCCCACAAAGATCCGCCGCCGAGATTTTATTCCCGACGAAATGGCGATTGAGAAGCAGCGCCAGGAACTGGCCGCCGGAAAATCTTCCCAGGAGGCGCCGGCTCCGCCGATGGTTCCCGGCGTGACGACGGTGTGGCAAATCACAAAGATCATTCCTCACAAGGCGGTCGACGAGGCGACGTTGGCACTGGAGTTCCCTACCGGGACACTTTATGCCAACGCGGTTGATCAAAAGATGTATCGCGCGGGAGACGCGGAGCCGTTACCGCCGCCGCCGGAGCCGATCTATCCGGGGCAAGCTGCGCCGCCGCTGAAGGTCGCGTCTTGGACGGACGGCAAGTCGCACGGACAGGAGAACTTTGGGGACAAAGTCGTGGTGCTGATATTCTCCGAAAGTCCGGGCGATCTGAATGAGATTACGGAGAACAAAGCTGCCATCGCCGTCATGAAACGGTTGCAGGCGCAGTATTCGGCCCAAGGAGCTGTATTTGTCGAGATCTTCACGGCTGATACCGACATGGCACAGGTTCACGCGTTCCATAAAGCGCGTGGCTACAACACATTGGCGGGCGTTGACGAGGCGGCGGAATTCGGTGCGGGTGCCACCTCACGCGCCTATCTCGGCGGAGCGCATACCGGGCTCGTCATCATCGGCCGCGACGGCAAGGTGACGTTTAACGATGACGCGCTCGAAGAAGAAGCCGGCATGCAATTGTTTTTTGAATCCGCTCGAGCGCTCTCCCTTCCCTGGCCGTTGGATGAAAATGCTCCGGAGGAAGAGCTCGTTCAGCAGCAGGTGCAGATTTTCGAGCACCTCGTCGGCACGCAACTCAACAAGGCACTCGCCGCGGGCAAGTAGCGCGCTGAATATGGTGTGACACCGCACTGCTGCGCAAGCGGGCAGTGGCACCTGTGGTGCGAATGTTTCTGGAAAAACAATGGGCCGCTCCCGATTGGGAGCGGCCCGTTTCTTCGGCAATAAATGCGGACGTCTATTCGCGACCGGCTTCGAGCTTTTTGAGGCCCTCTTCCAGTTTCTTGATTTCTTCCGGAGACAACTGCGGCCGGTCGATCGTGATGGTCAACTTGTTGAACTTCGCGGTGAGCGGGAACGGCGGCGTGTAGTCAGCGTCGTTCACACCCGTGATCGTGTCCGAGCCGATGTCGAAGCTTTCGTCCCATTGCAGGATGATGGGGATCGTCTTCTCCATTTTCTTCGTGGCGACCACCTGGCCGTCGACTTTGAGCGTGCCCGTTCCCCCCTTGCCGATGCCGGAGAAGCTGTTGTAGGCCATCGTGCCTACGCCGCTGCCGTCGTATTTGAAGTCGAACTCCAGAATATGCCGGCCAGGCTTGAGAGCCTCTGGGCCTTCCCATTTGGGACGTTGCAGGTCCAGCAGGTTCCAAAGAAACACGGGCTTGCCTTTGAGCAGGTAAAAACCGAAACCGGCAAACCGCCCACCGGAGGTGACGATCATTCCCTCGGCGCCGCCTTCTGGCACGGTGATGTCGGCGGTGATCGTGTAGGAGGTATCGAGCAGGTACGGCGCGTCGCCCTGTGGGAGTCCGGTCATGGGACGCGTATAGACCAGTTCGTTGCGGCCGGCTGTGAGGCTGGGGCGCTCGGCGGCGACCCGCGCTCCGACAGAAGCGTTGAGCGGCAGCACTTGGTATTTCTTGGCCTCTTCGAGAAACATTGCCCGCAGTTCTTTGACCTTATCGGGGTGCTGTGCGGCGATGTCGTTGGTTTGGTTCCAGTCGGTATTGAGGTCGTAGAGCTGGAACACTTGGTTGTTGAGAGGATCAGGATTGGCCGCGTCGAACGCCTGCCAGGGCGCGCGATTGACTTTGGTGCTCATGAACCAGCCGTCGTGATAGAGCGCATATTGGCCCATCATTTCAAAATATTGCGTCTTGTGACGGGACGGCGCCTTGGCATTTTTCTTGTCAAACGTGTAGGCGAAGCTGGTGCCTTCGATCGGTTCTTGCTTGATCCCGTCGACGTACTCCGGGGCCGCAATGCCGGTCACCTCCAGCAGCGTGGGGACGTAATCGATCACGTGGACGAACTGTTCACGCAGGCCCCCGGCGTCTTTGATGCCCTTGGGCCAGGAGATCACCATGTTTTGGTTGGTGCCGCCGAGCCGCGAGGCGTTTTGCTTGAACCAGTCAAATGGTGTGTCGAAGGCCCAGGACCAGCCGGCGGACATGTGGTTGTACGCAAATTCGGTCCCCCAGGCTTCGTAGAACTTCATCTGTACATCCACGGGCGGCGCAACCGCGTTGAAGAAGGCGACTTCACTGAAGGTACCTTCCGGTCCGCCTTCGGCGCTGGTGCCGTTGTCGCCGTTCTGGTAGATAACGATCGTGTTGTCGAGCTTGCCCAGGTCCTCGAAGGCCTGGATCACGCGGCCCATTTCGTGGTCGTTGTATGCCACGTAGGCGGCAAACACGTTTGCTTGGCGGATGAAAAGCTTTTTCGCCTCGGGGGTGAGTTCGTCCCACGGCTTCAAAAATTCCTTAGGCCAGGGGGTGAGCTCGAGGTCCTGGGGGATCACGCCGAGCCGCTGTTGGTTTGCGAAGATACGTTCGCGCAACTTTTCGTAGCCGTCGTCGAACAGGTGCATCGCTTCGATCTTGTCCACCCATTCCTTCGTGGGATGGTGGGGAGCGTGCGAGCAGCCGGGGACGTAATGCATGAAGATCGGCTGGCTGGGGTCGCTTTGATGGATGCGGGTCATCCAGTCGATGGCGTCGTCGGCCATGGCGGTGATCAGATTCCAGTCGCTCTCTTTTCCTGTGACCGGCCAGATTTCCGCATTGGGATCCGAGCGATCCATCTTCAGCGTGCCCTCATGGCCTTTCCACGGATAAATCTGTGTTGTGTTGCGGAACAGGTTCGGTCCCCACTGGTTGGCATCGCCGCCGACAAATCCGTAGAAGTAATCAAAACCCAGACCTGTCGGCCATTGCGTGAAGGGACCGACTTGGCTGGCTTCGTAGGTCGGCGTGTTGTGATCCTTCCCAAACCAAGACGTGGCATAGCCGTTGTCGCGCAAGATGCGGCCGATTGTGGCCTTTGTCTGGGGGATGATGCTGTCGTAGCCGGGAAAACCGGTCGCCTGTTCGGCGATGACGCCAAAGCCGACGGAGTGGTGGTTGCGGCCGGTGATCAGGGCGGCGCGCGTCGGGGAACACAGAGCCGTGGAGAAGACGCGATTGTACCGCAGTCCCGACTTGGCGATGCGGTCCATGGTGGGGGTAGGAATCACGCCGCCGAACGTGCTGGGGACGCCGAAGCCGGCGTCGTCCGTCATGATGAGCAGGATATTGGGCGCGTCCTTGGGCGGCACGACGCGGGGCGGCCACCAGGCCTTGGACTGCAGTGCATTGTCCTTGATGACTCCGCCGAATTTGGGGGCGGGTGGGGGGAGTTGGTTCCCGGGGATGGTCGTGGTCGCCGCGGGTGAGCCATCGGTGCCGGTGATGACCTGTGCGGCGCGTTTGGATTCCGCGAACGCCGATATGCCAAAAATGGCGGCCACAGCGGCCGCCGATGTTAGAAGTGCCAATTTCCTTTGACGATTCCATGTGCGGTTCATGGTGCTCTCCCCCAATGAAGCGGTCTTTGAAAAACGCGTAGGGGCGGCGCCGGCCGCTCGGTCCGTTGGTGACTTGGCCGTAGTTTGCCCCGTTTAGCCCGATCAATAAGCAACATGCTAACGGGTGACGCTTCCGATTGCCACAATTTTGGGCGCGGATTTTTTTGGGGGGACAGGAAACGCTGGCTCCTTTATTGATTCACAGGCAGCGCGGACCGCAGTTGTCCCATCGCAGTTGCGGACGCTCAGATGCCGGTCGTCTCGATCGCGTCGACGGTCATTCCGCTTGGCCGCGTCTTGATGGCCAACAGCGGCAGTGCCAAAAGCGAAGCGCCGCACATCACAAACATGGCGGGCGGATATCCGCGTGCAGCGATGATCAGGCCCATGGCCCAGGTGGACCAGGCTTCGCAGCCATTGGTCGCGCCCATAAACGCGCTGAATTGAGTGGCGGCGACTGCTGGAGTCGTAAAGTCCATGTACATGGCATAGGCGGCGACGGTGAACACGCCGATGCCGAAGGCGACGGCGCCGATCAGGATCGGCAAGTGCATTCCGTGGGTCCCGCCGTAGGCCAGATCCGAGAGACCCAGTGCCGTGATGAGCGCAACGATCATTGCCAGCGAACCGGCCACAAATGCCCGCCGGCTGAAGCGGTCGGCCAGAATCCCGCCGAGCACCGAACCGAACACCATCGCTCCGATCATGACGACGGCCGAGAATTGGCCGACCTCTTCTTCGGAGTAACCGCGGTCGATGAGAAAAGGGCCGATCACGACTTCCAACGACTTAAACGCCGCCGGCCCGATCAGTGCGAAGAGCAGACCGATTTGCGAATTGCGCTGACGGAACGCTGCGTACAATTCCCGCGCTGTTTGAGAGATGCGGTCTTTCAGTTGGCCTTGGGGTTGTGAATTGGCGAGCGGGTGCGGCATGTTCGACATGAACAATAAGACTCCGGAGAACGTGGTGATGGCCACCAGCAGCAGGACGACCGCTTTTTCCCCGACGTAGGCTGCCAGGATCAGTGCGCCGCCCCCCATGGCGGCCCGCCCGGCGAGCATGCCGGCCTGCATCCAGCCGTTCAGCCGGCCCCGTTCCGACGCATCGGTGACGGCAATACACAACGCGTCGATGGCCACATCTTGCGTGGCGGCGGCGAAGGCGTGGGCGATCAGGCAGGGGATGATCAAGGCGAAATCGCGGGTGGGATTCAGCCAAATCAAGGGGCAGAGCGTTGCACCCATCGCCACTTGCGCCGCAATCGCCCAATGCCTAAAGGTCCAGCGGGGGGAGCGCAGAACATCGACCAGCGGCGCCCAGGCGAACTTAAACGTCCAAGGGATAACGAGCACGGCCGTCAGCCACGTGATCCGTTCGATCGGCACGCCGGCTGAGCGAAGCATGGTCGGCAAGGCGAGCCATAGGAACCCGATTGGCGCGCCTTCGCCCAAATAGAGGGCGGAGAACAGAATTCGACGTCGAAGCGGTGTGGCAAGGAAATTCATCGCGGCGAGTCTGTCAAATCCGAGTCGGAGATGCAAGATTGCTTCGCGCTGAACGTTTAAGGAACTAGGATAGGGTCGGCGACCGCTCGAATTGACCAGCGCACTCTCAAGGGATGAAAGCATACTTCGATGACGGATCCGATCAATCTCACTGAATACGAATGGAATCTGGTTTTACGAGAACTGAGCATCAACGATTTCGATGCACTCGTTGCCATGCAGTTGAAATGCTTTCCGGGGATGAAACCCTGGACCCGCGAGCAGATTGAGAGCCAGCTCAAGCATTTTCCGGAGGGGCAATTGTGCATCGAATGCGACGGGGAATTGGCTGCTTCGGCCAGCAGCTTGATTCTGGAGTACGATCCGGCCATGGAGTGGCACAACTGGCAGGCGGTGGCCGACAACGGTTTTATCCGCAACCACAATCCCCGCGGCGACACGCTGTACGGAATTGAGATCATGGTCGATCCGGAATATCGGGGTATGAAACTCTCGCGGCGGCTGTACGACGCTCGGAAGAAGATGTGCCGCGATCGCAATTTGGAGCGGATCGTCATCGCCGGCCGCAGGCCCGGTCACGGTGCTAACGCAGAAGAAATGACGGCGCGGGAGTATATCGACGCGGTGGCGGACAAATCGCTGCACGATCCGGTGCTGACCGCGCAGCTGGCGAACGGCTTTACGGTCCAGGGTTTGATTCCGAAATATTTCCCGTCCGATACGGAATCGAGGGGCTACGCCACGTTCTTGGAGTGGCGGAATTTGGATTATCGTCCCGAGCCGAAGCGCCGCTTCAACCATCCGACGGAACCGGTGCGGATCTGCGTCGTGCAGTACCAGATGCGGAAGGTCCGTGGTTTCGACGAGTTCGCGCAGCAAGTAGAGTTTTTTCTCGACACAGCGTCCGACTATCGTTCCGACTTTGTGCTGTTTCCGGAATTGTTTACGACGCAACTGCTTTCTTGCGTCGAGGCGCAGCGGCCCGGGTTGGCTGCCCGGCAGCTTTCGGAGTTTACCCCGCAGTATCTGGAGCTGTTTACCGAGATGGCGGTCAAGTACAACTCGAACCAGAATGGCGGTTCCCCCTTTGGAGCGCAAAAGGACACGCGGTC
>CALFYU010000317.1 GCA_937952455.1 uncultured Planctomycetaceae bacterium | reverse complement strand
GCCCGCGTCCAACAATCCCTGCTCGACGTACCGCGCCATTTCCTGCGCGCGGATTAACAGGCACTCGATTTCGACGTCGTCGATCTCAGGGTAATACGAGCGGGAAGAGAACTTGATGTTGTAGCCCGCTTTTTTAAACAATTCGCCGGTCGCGTCCTTGAGACTGCCGGCGGGGATGCCCAATTTCAAAATCTTGTCAGCCATGTGAGTCGTTCAATTCTTTTTGTAGACTTCTTTGGGATCGAAAACCCGTTCGCCAACCACTTCGCAGTTCTCGCCCCCGTCGGTGACTTTGCGGAAAAAGCAACTGCGATATCCCTCGTGACAGGCGGCGCCGCCGATTTGCGTGACCTTGATCAACAGCGTATCGGCGTCGCAGTCGAAGTAGATCCCCTTGACCTCCTGCACGTTGCCGCTCTCTTCGCCCTTGCGCCACAACTTGTTGCGGCTACGGCTGAAATAACAGACGCGGCCGGTTTTGAGCGTCTCTTCATACGCCTCGGCGTTCATATAGGCCAACATCAACACGTCGCCGGTCGCCTCGTCCTGAGCGATCACCGGCAACAACTCGGCCTTGGAAAAATCAGGTCCGGTCACGGTTTCGGTTTCCGTTGTTTGGATGACAAAGTGATTCGACAAATTGCGCCCGTAGCCTGCGTCGCGACGCACCTTCGCCGCGACAACGCCTGCAGGCCGCAAGCGGGTAGGGTAGCACGAACCGGCGCAGGTGGCCAGTTTGTGGGCGGGGAAAACGCGGCTTGTGCAGGAACGAATCTCACGGCGCACGAAGTGCGCGATTCGTCACCGCGTTTTCACCAAGAGTTCACACCAACTCGCGAATCAACTCCCGCCGTTCCAGCACGTATCGCGGGCGGCCGGCGAAGTCGTCGAAGGTCATCGACGGGTCGATGCCCAGGTGCCGGTAGAGCATGGCCAGCACGTTTTCCGGGCGGTAGGGGGACGAAGCGGGGACTTCGCCCTTGGAGTTTGAGGAGCCGATCACGCCGGGCGGGATGTTGCCGCCGGCCAGAGCCACGCTCATCACCGAGCCCCAGTGGTCACGGCCGGCATTGCGGTTAAAGCGCGGCGTGCGGCCGAATTCGCCCATGGCGACGACCAACACGTCCTGCTGCAATCCGCGGTCGTAGAGGTCGTCCACGAGAGCGGCCATGCCCTGGTCAAATCGCGCGCCGACGGATTTGATCCGTTTGGCCAACGAACCCTGCTGATCCCGCCCGGTGCTGAGGACGGTGACGCGGGTCACGCCCGCTTCCACGAGCCGCCGCGCCAGGAGCATGCTCTGTCCCACGCTGTTGCGACCGTAGGCGTTGCGGAGTTTGTCCTTCTCACGGTCGATATCAAAGGCAATCCGCGCCGCCGAACCGGACACCATGTCGAACGCTTGCTCGGTGAACTCGTCAATGGCGTCGGAGGCGCCTTCCAGATCCAGCAATCGCCGATCGCCGTCGAGCGCGGCCAGCAGACCGCGGCGGTCGTCCAGCCGTCCCATGTCCAACCCACGCGTCAGCGACAGGTTGCGGACTTTGAATTTCTTCTTGCCGGGATCGTCAATCGTCTCGAAGGGATTGCAGCCCTTGCCGAGATGAGCGGAGCCGCCGTTGCGCATCACACGGGGAATGGCGACGTAGGCCGGCAGCGCCGGTGCATTGGGGCCGAGCACCTTGGTGATCACCGACCCGAAACTGGGCATCTGATTCGGCCCCCCCTTGGCGCCGGTTTTGTAATACCCGGTCTGCGACAGGTGGCTGGAGGGATCGTGGCTGTTTTTGGGATGGTGGATCGAACGGATGATCGTCAGCTTATCGAGAATCTTGGCCTGCTCGCGCATCGTCTCGCCGAAGAACACGCCCGGCTCGTTGGTTTGCACCTCTTTCATCGGGCCGCGGTATTCGCGCGGTGCGGTCGGCTTGGGGTCATACGTCTCGAATTGCGTCGGACCGCCGGCCAGTTCGATGAAGATCACCGACTTCTTCCGCACCGGCGTTCCGGTAGCGGCTTGCGCGCGGAGCACATCCGGCAGCGAAACGGCCGCCAGCCCGGCCAATCCGGTTTGCAAGACTGTTCGCCGAGAAAAGTTACAGCAATCGTGCTCAAATGAGGCGGGAAACTCCATCATCGCTCCTTATTTGCGCATCAAACCGGTCGATTCCCTTCGACATCGGATAAACCCATCAACCAACTTTAATATATCGATTGAGATGGGGAGGGTCAATTAGAGTCTGGAATTCTGGGGAAATTCACGTCACAGCGCGTCTCAATGGCCGGCGGCGATCATTCCTCAACGCCGCGAACCACCGGACGCCACATCCAGCGCCGTTGTTTGTCATCGGCCAGCGTCCCGCCTATCAGCGATAAGAACAGCGACGTCACGACCGTCGCCAGCCATGAGGCGGGGACGACCATGTGCGTGGAAAACGGTCTATCAAAAAGTTCATCGCTGTAGCTGCTGCAGATCCCCACGATCTCGCCCACGATCACCGCCGGCAAGACGGTGGCGGGCGTAGCACGGCGCGAGAACATGCCCAACACGAAAATCGCACCCAACGGACCGAGAAACATATTGAAGCCTTTTTGGCACAGGCTAATGATGTCGGTCCCTTTGCTGGCGTGATACAAGGCAATCGTGCAGATCACGACAATGATCCCCATCGTGGCCGTCACCGTGCGGGCCAGTTTCAACTCGCTGGCAATCTGCCGCCCTTCGGGATAGAGCCGGCGAAAGAAATCGACCGTCAGAATCGTCGAGACGGAATTGGATCCGGAGTCGATCGTGGACATCGCCGCCGCAAACAGCGCCGCCACAACCAACCCCCGCAGTCCCGAGGGAATGTAGTAGCGAATGAATTGCGGAAACATATTGTCCTGCGCCGTGCGGACCGTGCTGATGTCGGCCGCATCGAGCCCCGCTTTGGCGGGCAACTCGTGCTCACCGATGAAGTACATCACCGCCATGCCGACCACCGCCAGAATCACACCTAGGCCGAAGCTGGAAAACGCACTAACCAGATAACTCCGCCGCGCCGCATGCACATCTTTGACGGAAAAATATCGCTGCAGCGCCACCTGGTTGGCGCCGTGCGTACAGATGAACCAGAAGCACATCCCCAAGGCGATCGAAAACACCGTCGAGCGATTGCCGATGTCCAGGCTGAACCATTCGACTTCCTCGTGTTTGTATTGTTGCGAGTGGTGATACCAATCCGACGGTCCCGAGTCGGTCATCACAGCCACGACCGCCATCGCCACGAATGCGCCGCCGATCAGAATGAAAAACTGAATCACGTCGGTCCAGACCACCGCCCGGATGCCCCCCAGCGTGGTATATAGCACCGAAAACAACCCGATGGCCACGATGATCACGTGCAAGTCCGTATCGCTCGTCGCAATCTGCTCGGCCGTCACTGCCGCTGAAGCGGAAACATATTGCTCCAGATTAATCGCGGCGATCACCCCCATACACCGCGAGGCGGTCAGTACCACGACCGCCATCCAGCCGAAGATCAACAGCATGCAAATCACCGCTGCCATCGCCCGCACGGAATAATTGAACCGCACCTCCAGGTATTCATAGGCACTGGTCAGCCGCAGTTTCATGAAAAACGGAATCCACAAAAACCAGACGACGACCAGCACCACGGGGATCGAGAGTTGCCGCGTCAGAAAGCCGATCCCCGTGCGGAACATTTCCCCCGGCATTCCCAGATAGGTGATCGTCGAGAGCAGCGACGCCAAAATGCTGATCCCGACAGCCCAGGCGGGCATATTGCGGCCGCCGACAAAAAAGTCATCCGTCGATTTCTGCCGCCGGGCAATCACGATGCCCATGGCGAGCATGCCCGCCAGATACAAACCGATCACCCCCAGGTCAAAAGCCGTCAGACCTCCTGGGGGCAAGCTCGTATCGGCAGCGAATATGGGCATGGCGTGCGATCAGTCGGTGAAAGTGTAAACGGCGGCGCGGTCCGCTCATTGTAACCGCACGCACGCCGATTCCGTACCCATTGGTGAGAATAGCGCCGTCTCACTTGATCCAGCGGTGCGATTGCGGTGACAATCAATTTTCGTGTGCATGTCGGTTGTCGGGGAGAGTGTCATGTGACGTCAAACGTGGCCTGCCCTCACCCCGGCCCTCTCCCAGAGGGAGAGGGAGCATCATCATTATTGTGCCGAAGGTTTATCATCGACGCCTTCCTCCGAGAGGTCATCGACTCCCCTCTCCCTCTGGGAGAGGGGCCGGGGGTGAGGGCTTCGCACGAGGATCAGCGCTCCTATGGCACCCCTCACCAATCATCCGTCATTTCAGCAACCACAACTCACCGCAATGATGAGGATAGGAAATTCATGATTCAACGTATCTCGCGCACGCTCCTGTTCGCAGCGATCGGACTTCTTAGTTTCGCTTCCGTGGCCAGCGCAGCCGATCAGCCCCCGAACGTCTTGATCGTCATCACCGACGATCAAGGTTGGGGCGATTTGAGCCTGCACGGCAATGCTAATATTCGCACGCCGCGGATCGATGCTTTGGCCGAAGCCGGGGCGCGGTTTGATCGATTTTATGTCTCTCCCGTCTGCGCACCGACGCGGGCCAGCCTCTTGACCGGCCGCTATCATCCCCGCACGGGCGTTACCGGCGTTTCCCGCGGTCAGGAACGGATGAACCTCGACGAGGTGACCTTCGCCGATCTGTTCAAGGCAGCCGGCTATGCGACCGGCGGATTCGGCAAATGGCACAACGGCTCGCAGTATCCCTACCATCCCAACGGCCGCGGATTCGACGAGTACTACGGTTTCACTTGCGGGCACTGGGCGAATTATTTCGATACCCTGGTGGATCACAACGGCCAAGAAGTCCGCGGCGAGGGATATTTGACGGATGAATTCACCCAGCGGGCGATGGACTTCATCGATGCGCACAAAGACGAACCGTTTTTGTGCTACGTCGCCTACAACACGCCGCACACACCGTTCCAGGTGCCGGATGAGTATTTCGATCGCGTAAAAGCCCGCGGTCTGACGATGTTCAACCGCGATAAGCAGCTCGAAAGCGAGTTGGACACCATCTCCGCGCTGGCAATGTGTGAAAACATCGACTGGAACGTCGGCCGCGTGCTCGACAAGCTGGAGGCAGACAATCTCACCGACAACACGATCGTCATTTACCTGTCCGACAACGGACCGAACACCTGGCGGTGGAACGACGGCATGAAGGGGAAAAAAGGTTCCGTGGATGAGGGGGGAATCCGTTCCCCGTTTTTTGTCCGCTGGCCGGGACATATTTCGCCGGGAACGACCATCGACCGCATCGCCGCCCACATCGACGTGCTGCCCACTCTGGTGGACCTGACCGGCATCGACGTTTCTCAATCCGAAAAAGCACCGAAACCGCTCGATGGCGTCAGCCTCAAGCCGTTATTGACCGGTCAAGATACAGACTGGCCCGATCGGATGCTGTTCTCCACCTTCCGCGGCCGATCCAGCGTGCGGACGCAGAAGTACTGGGCCGATGCCAGGTCGCTATACGATATGCAAAAAGATCCCGGGCAGGCGAACAACTTGGCGAAGGATGAAAGGGAGATCCACCGGAAATTGGCGAGTGCACTCAAAACTTGGGAGGCCGACTGGCCGGATGCGGCTCCCCGCGGAGCAGATCAGCGACCCTACCCCGTCGGCGCCGGCCCGGCGCCGCCGACGATGTTGCCGGTACAGGACGGACAATTCCACGGAAAAGGGCTGCACTACAGCGCCCCGCCCCCCAACGCCTCCTGGATGGACGGCTGGACGAGTGTGGAGGACTATCCGTATTGGAAGATCGACGTCATCGAGCCGGGCAAATATGAGGCGATCCTGAAGTACACTTGCGGCGAGGACGCCGTGGGAACGGAATTACAGCTCTCATGCGGCGGAAGTGTCGTCCGCGGCAAGATCACCGAAGCCTACGACCCGCCGCTGATCGACAGCCCCGACCGTGTCGAACGTAAAGAATCGTACGAAAAGCCGTTTAAGAGAATGACACTGGGGAAAATCGATCTTCCGAAAGGTCGCTCAACGTTGAAACTACAGGCTTTGAGCCGACCAGGACGCGAGGTGTTGGACCTGCGAGCCATCGAATTACGGCCAGTTGGCGCACAATGACTACGGGCAAATTAGGGCAGCTAGGCATGTTGTCCCGGTAATGTTCGCGGGTGCCAATGAAATTGCATTTGTCATTCCCTGCACCGATGTGCAAAATAGTCGACACAGCGGAGGAGAGAGCGACTTCTCTCCCGGCAACTCGCGAGAACAACATGTCCAACGTGTCTCAACAACCGCGCGAACACCCAGTTCAAAAGCGCTTGCAGAAGAAGGTGCGGAGCGAGCCGCTCGAGGTGCCGGAACTGTCCCCTGAAGAACCGTCGTTGCTGAGCCAGATTAAACAGACCTGCGTTGACTATGTGCGGGAATTCCGCAAGGGGCAGGCCGGATGGGGGGCGTCGTTTTTGTTTCTTGCGGCGCTGCTATTGTGCTTGTACGGAATCATCATCAGCCTCAAGCCCCGGCCCGAAGCGCTGAGCATCGACACCGTCATCGCCGAGGACGCCGGCCAGGATCAGCTCGACACGCTGTTGGACGAACCGACGCTTAATCCGGCCGAGATGGAATTACCCGATGCGTCACCGATGCTGATGGAGCAGGAACTGCTGGTTCAGGAGAGCGATTTGCTGCTGCCGGCGGCCGACGGCGACTCGGATTCCTCGAACCTGCTGGGCGGGGAAACATCGGGCGGCAAAGCGGGGTTTTTCGGAGCATCGGCCCAGGGCAGATCGTTCGTGTTCATCGTAGATAGTTCCGGCAGCATGACCGGGGGACGATTCGAGCGGGCCAAACGCGAGTTGCGGCAGTCGATCCGGCGGCTCGAACCGAATCAACAATTTCACGTCGTTTTCTTTAACAGCGAAACGATTCCCATGTTCGAACCAAACAAGCGGGCTGGTTTGATGGATGCGACGCGCGTAAACCTCACCAAGGCCGGGCGCTGGATTGAGCAGCAGTTTCCAGGTTCCACAACCAACCCGGAGGGGGCAATTCGTTTGGCGTTGTCTTTGAAACCGTCCGCGATTTTCCTACTCTCCGATGGAGAATTCGACGAACCTCAACGGGCCCGCAAGGCGGCATTGGACGAAAACCACAGCAGCACCGTCATTCACACGATCGCGTTCATGTCGCGTGATGGTGAGGGGACGCTCCGGGCCATTGCCGGCGATCACGGCGGGTCGTATCGCTTTGTGGATTAGCGGCCGACACACGACAAGTTCCGCCTCAAATTGCCGATGGAAATCCGGATGCCGCTCGCCCCGCACTGAACAACACCAAGGATTCTGCAGCGACTATGAATGACAGTCAAACGGCTTCGGATGTGATTGCAGACCTGATGGGACGAGAAATCGTCATCGACGTGGCGAGTACCTACGTCTTCGCCGGCACGTTGGTCGAACAGGACCACCGCTATCTGGTGTTGGAATCGGCCGACGCCCACGATCTGCGGGATACGAATACGACCCGCGAGTTGTACCTGCTCGACACGCGGAGATACGGCGTCCGAGCCAATCGCCGCCGAGTACTGGTCCGCCGTGAGGAGATCGTCAGCCTCTCGGCGCTCGAGGACGTGGTCGAGTAACACGCCACAAAATTCGTGTCACACCGCGCCGGCTATTTAACCGCGCCGGCTATTTACCGGCCGTCTGGGGTTCGACCTCGTTGATGATCTCCACCCGGTCCCCCGCAGATAAACGCTCGTTGCCTTTGACGACCACCTGCTGATCGGCTGTCAGCGCCCCTTTGACTTCAATCCACTCCCCGTCGGAGATTCCCGTGCGGACGGTTACGGGCTTGACGATCAACTGCTCGGGGTTCTTGGCATCCTTCTCGACGACATACACAACCGGCGGTTCGTCCTTGGCGAGGACGAGCGAATCCTTGGGGATCATCGGCACGTTGTGTGTCTTAGTCGTGGGCAATTGCACGTGCGACATCATGCCTGCCTTTAACACGGGCGCGCCGTTAACCATTTCGTTCTTCACGCGAACCTTGACGGGAATCGAGCGTGAGAGTTCATCGGCATTGGGAATAATCAGCACCACCTGTCCGTCGAGCACCCGTCCGGGCAGGGCGTTGATCTCCACCAACACCTTCGCGCCGACCTGTAGGTTTGCGGCATGCTCGGTCAGAACCCCGACTCGGATATCAACCGAATCGAGATCGACGACTTCGACAACTGGATCTCCCTCGGCAATCCAT
>CALFYU010000316.1 GCA_937952455.1 uncultured Planctomycetaceae bacterium | reverse complement strand
GGGGCTGAGGGGTTTGGTTGGGGTTGGAGCGTTTTCCCGTAGCCCCCGGCTTTGCCGGGGGGTGGACGGTGATCAGGGCGATCAGTGCTGGAACAGGAATTCCTTGGAATTCAGCAGCGCCCAGCCGACGTCTTCCAGCGCCATGCGGCGTTCTTTGTCCTGGTTTTCGCCGACGTGCTTCAGTGCGGCGGCCAATTCGGATTCGGCCGGTGGACGGCTGAGGGCGGCGAGATACAGCTCGTTGATGATCGTGGCGTTGTCCTTGCCGGCGGCGATGGCGGCGGCGATGCGGCCGTTGTCGTCCCGTAGCTTGTTGTGCACGACCGGCCCGTTGATCATTTGCAGCGCTTGCGACAGGTTCGATTCGTTGCTGCGTTCGCAAGCACAGGCCATTTCGCGTTGCGGCTGGCCGAAGATCTTGAGGAAGTAGTGATCCGTGGGCGGATCGGGCAGTTCGACCGCCCGCACACCAACCGGCAGGCCGGCAAAGTTCTCCGGCACTGAGGTCACTTGGCAGATGGCGTCGAGCAGCTGCTCGGCACTCAGCATCCGCGTGCCGGCGTGCGAGTTATAGATCTCGTCGTCGTCGTTGAAATCGTTCTTCCGCGAACTCAGCTGATAGGTCCGGCTGTTCATGATCGTGCGGATCGCCCATTTGCGGCTGTAGTTGTTGGCGATGAAGTCTTCCGCCAATTTGTCCAGCAGCGGGGCGTTGGAGGGGGGATTGGAATCGCGGAAATCGTCGACCGGTTCGACAATGCCGCGACCCATCAGGTGCCCCCAAATACGGTTGACGGCCACTTTGGCGAAGAAGGGGTTATCCGGCGCGGTCAGCCACTCAGCGAAGACCTCGCGGCGGTCCTGGTCGGCAGGCACGTCGACGTCCCCTTTGAGCAGCAGGTGCGGCTTCATCGTCTCGCCGGTGCGGGGTTGTTTTACTTCACCGGAATTGCTGACAAAGATGATCTCATCGTCTGCTTCAAACCCGGGCTTGCGGCCCACGCGGGCGAAGACGGCGCCGATGCCGTAGTAGTTGTCCTGCGTCCACTTCTCAAACGGGTGGTTGTGGCATTTGGCGCACTGGATGCGAATGCCCAGGAACAACTGCGCGGTCGTTTCGGTCGCGTCCAGCGGATCGCGACTGGCTCGCCAATAGTTGGCCGGCGGGTTCTCATAGACGCTGCCGCGAGCGGTTAGCAGTTCCCGTGCGAATTGGTCCAACGGTTTGTCGGTGCGGACGGCGTCGTAGATCCAGCGGCGGAACTTGTGCACCCCTTTGGCGTTGAGCTTTTTGCTGTTGGAACGCAGGATGTCGCCCCACTTGAGCGTCCAATACGAGGCGAAGTCATCCGTATCGAGCAACTGGTCGATGAGCAGGCTGCGTTTGTGTTCCTATTAGCGGGTGAGGAACGACTGGGCTTACTCAGTGGTGGGGAGCCGGCCGGTCGTATCCAAATAGGCGCGGCGGAGAAACTCTTCATCCGAACAAAGTTCCGAAGGAAGAATCTGCAATTGGTTCAACTTGGCAAACACCAGCGAATCGACAAAGTTGTTCTCCGGAGGATTGTTCCAGGCAAAGCCTTCGACGTCATCCAGAAACGTAATATAGGAGGTATCCATCTTGTCCAAGTAGCGGACCAGCACGGCCGATTCCCCGCGCGTTTCCTTGGAGACTCGTCCCGTTTCACTGACGGTGGCGACCGATTCATTCGACGAACTGTAGACGGCGATGGCCGTCACGTCGCGGACGGTGCCGTCGCTGAAGTGGGCATCGACGCGGAGTTGCTGCCGGTCGCCTCCCGGTTGGAAGACCCGCTTGTTGGGGAAGACCTCGACTTTGACCACATCCGGCTCCGATTCGGGATCGAGCCGCATGCCTTCGGCAATCCAATCGTGCAAAATCTTGTAGGACGGATCGTCTTTGTGCAGTCGGCGTCCACCGCCGTGCGCAACTTGCATCAGCGGCTTCACCAGAATTAGGCTTTCCGCCGGATCCATCGTGTTCGTACGACGGCCGTAAAATTCGGTACGTAAGGTCATGATGTCCAGTTCAGGATCGTAGCCCCGCAGCGACAAGCGGAAGCCCGCCTTGCCCGAGGGAGACCCGTGGCAGGCGCCCATATTGCAGCCCGACTTGGAAAGGGCCGCGATCGTGTCATTTTTGAAGCTGACCGGCGAAGGGGTGTCCATTCCCGAGACCGTTACGGCGATCTTGGCCGATTGTCCGCCCGCCTGAGCGGTGATCTCGGCGGTCCCATTGGCCACCGGCAGCGCGACGCCGTCGACGACCTTGACGACGTTTTCATCCGACGAGGTGAATTCGGCGTCACCGGTCAAGTCGCGGAGGTCGTTGCCGGAATAGGCACCGGTCGCCTGCAACTGCTGCCGGGCGCGGGAACCGTCGAGGTTGACTTGCGCCGGTTCGAGAACGAGTTGGCCGGGACTGCCGACTTCTTGCCCGCCCCATGCCGAATGTCCTTGTGCTAATAGCAGCGTGATCGCACAGCAAGTGACCAGGGATGCAAACCGGAGTTTCTGTTCGGGCAGCCGCATGACTCGTTTCTCCATAGGTTCGAACCGAAATGGGTGTGCGGGAATTCCGTAGCGGGGTATGTCAATTATCGGCGGAGAGCGCTGCTCCGCCGGAAGTTGCCGTCCGAATTGTCTATTGCACCGTCAATTCAAAGGCGGGGGATTGACCGGGAATTTTGGTCTCACCCACCTGGCCTTCACCCTTGCTCGCCGTATCTTTCACAACTCCGGCCGCTGCGTCGGTGGCCGCCGTAAGCTCGACTTCGACTTCATTTTTGCCGGCCTCAATCGTGGCCGGGGCGGCTGTGACACCTTTCGGTAGATTAACAAATGTTAATATGATCGGGCCAGTGTACGCCGGATTTCGCTCCGCAGTCACCTTCATTTTCGCCGTGGCACCCCGCGCGATCGTCACATTTTCCGCCTTGAGCGTATAGGGGGCCTGGAGGCTGATGCGGATGCCGGGCGCAGCCTGGGAACTGCTGGCTTTGTCTTTTTTGCCGGTTCCGTTGAGCACGATGGTAAAATCGCCCAGCGGGGCCTTGGTCTTGGCCGAAACGACGATGGCGACTGCGTTTTCGGCCTTGGGGATCGGTTTCAAAGCGACCGCGACTTCCGGCGGCAAGCCGTCCTTCGCCGGCTCGACGGCCAGAGCGATTTCTTCGCCGAAGTCGGCCGTGCGGTTGGCCTTGATCGTCACTGTGGCGCTCAGGTCAGGCCCAAAAACGATCGCTCCCGGCTCAGCCGTGAGTGTAAAAAAGGTCGGGGCGGGAGCGGCGGCGAGGGCTACCTTTTCTTCCAGCGGAAGCGGCGGCCACGGCATAGCGCTGAACAGCCCCTGTTGAGCAGTGGTCGCGGTCGCAACGGTGCGATAATCGGCGTCGCCAATTTTGGCCGTACCGATCAGGCGGATATCGGAGATCGCTCCAGTCGCCGCCCCCGTGTTTTGGATGGTGACGACGGTGTTGGGCCGTCCCGGACCGATCACGCTTGGCGTGACGTTCACCCCTTCGGGCAGGTTTTCGCCGGAGATTTCGATCGGCCCGTTGTAGTCGCGGCGCGTCGCAGTCACGGTGACGAACGTCGTTCCGCCGGCCGGCACGTTGAGCGTTTCTCCGGACGTCGCCAGATCAAAGCCGGGCTGATAAGGCTCGGTCGTGATGCGATACGCGAACTGCGGTCCCCCGCGGCGATGCAGATCCTGGGCTTCGAGCACGTAGTCCCCGTCGGCGGGAAACGTGAAATTGATCAGGGCATCGTTCTTGCCTGAGTCTTCAGATTCCGCCAACTGTTTCCCATCGGCGTGCAACAGGCGGACGTACAAGTCAGTCGGCGCGCCTTGCCGCCGGGTGATTCCGGTAAACAGGAACCGCTGTCCCTTGGCAGCCTTGAAGATGAAACGGTCAATGTCGCCGTCCGATTCAAACCGCCCGTTGATGTTGGCTCCCAGCTCGACGCGCGTCGCCTGCGCAATTTCGTTGTTCGGTTCTTGTTCAAGCGCTTCGTCGTCGGAGCTGACCGCTAACACGGCAAAACCGCTGCTTTTTCCGTCGGGGGACTTGGCGGCCACCGGAATCCACTTGACCGTCGGATCCGAAGGGACGTTGACGCTCACCGCTTGCGCGTCGCGGAGGTGCGGACCGGCAAAGCCGATCGACGCCGTTGTCCCGGCCTTGGCGCCCATCGGATACGGGGCGTTCACGCAGGGGAAATCGCCGATCCGCAAACGATAGCGATGTCCGCCGCCGCCGGCATAACTGATGTCGCGCAACTCCACAAGATAGTCACCCGCCTGCTTAAAGGTGTAACACAACCGCGCATCGCCCATTGTACCGGCTGCGTCATCGCTGTAATCCAGTTCGCGCCCCGTCGCATCCAGCAAACGGATCAGCGGATCAAGCGGGGAACCAATCCGCCGTGCCAAGACTTCAATGGAGACCGTCTGTCCCTGCTCGGCGGTGAACTTGAAATAATGCCGCGACAATGAATCGACGGTCCCGTCGACGGCGACCGGCAACGTCAGCGGCTGGGCGGTGCCGGGGGCGTTGTTCGGCTTTTTCTCCGCCACCGAGGGCAGGTCGTCGACGACGAACAAAACCGGATTGGAGACCCCGGTCGCCGTTGCCGCGCGAATGGCATGAATGCCCGGAGGCGTTCCTTCGGGGACCGTGATGCGGTAGGTCACCTGTGCGGCGTTGGTCCCGTTGTCTTTGACATCGGGGCTGAGAGCAGTTTCCGCCGGAAAGCTGGTCCACAATTGCGTGGGGCCGGCCAAGTTTCCGCCATTGAGCACCACGTCGATGGCGGCTCCCGGTTGCGCGGCTTGCGGTGAGGTCGAACTGATCGACGGTTGCTGCGCGGAGCAGACGTCGGGCAGGGCGAGGGCAACCCCCAGCACAAACGCGGACAGCGAAAGAAAACGGGCGGCAGCCGTCATCGGCACGTTCTCCGAAAGAGATTCTCGGGGGGAGTGACTTTGGTCGTGTGTTGATCGTCGATGACGATCCGTCCGTCACGAACCTGGGGGGCGCCGGCATCCTTCTCCAGCACATCTGTGGGAGTGCGAAACCGTCATTAGTGCGGCCGTGGGAGCCGCGCGGCGATCACGCAACGCATCATTCTATCATCATAAGTTGACGCAAGCGCGTCCGTCAAAGGAAAAACAGACATTCAGGTCAATGTCCGGCATGAAAACCTGAACCGCGCCGTCACTGAAGGAAGGCCCCGAATTCGGCATTCCCCGTTCAGTTCCTTGCGTGAGAGGCGAATCCGGCAATAATAGCCAAAGTTGACTTTCGCAGTCGGAAAAATGATCCGCCGCGCAGCGTGAGCCGGCGAAAAACACCCAGGCAACCCAGGACTCGAGGAGCAGTGATCGGCTATGGCGGACGTGGCAAAACTGGCAAGTGATGCGCTGAATGCGGGGGGCGGAATTCTTCGTTTGGCACCGAATTGGGTGCCGCGGTCGTTTCTGCAGCCCGGACGCCGATTGAAACTGCACCCCGCCGATTACTACGCCCTGGGCATGAATCGAGGCGGCATCGACGAGCGCTGGTTCGCCTCGATCACCCCCGCCGCCAATGAAGGCGCGCCCCCGGACGAAGGGCTGAGTTACATCGAGTTCGAAGGGCAACGCTTCACTCTTCGCGACGCAGTCTCTGAATTAGGGGCCGCGATCGTGGGCGATTCGATCTGGGAAAAATACAGCCGCTGGCCGGTCTATTCCAAATTCTTCGACAACATGGGCCCCATTCCGCACCACATGCACCAAAGCGAGGAACAAGCTGCGCTCGTCGGGCAAGAAGGCAAACCGGAATCGTACTACTTCCCACCGCAGATGAACGCCATCGGTGATAACTTCCCCTACACGTTCATGGGCTTGGAACCGGGCACCACTAAACAGGACGTGATCGACTGCCTGGCCCGCTGGAACGACGGCGACAATGGCATTTTGGATCTCTCAAAAGCGTATCGTCTGAAACCCGGTACCGGTTGGTTGATTCCCCCCTGCGTGCTGCACGCCCCGGGGAGCCTGGTGACGTATGAGCCGCAATGGGGCAGCGACGTGTTCGGAATGTACCAGTCGCTGGTCGAAGGCCGCCCGGTGCCGCGGTCGCTGCTGACCAAGGACTTCCCCGAAGAAAAGCACAACGACTTGGAATATCTGGTCGATGCGCTCGACTGGGAACAGAACGTTGACACGCACTTTAAGGACAACCACTACTTGGAACCGATCCCCGTCGCCGACACGGCTGCCGACGGATATGTCGATCGCTGGATTGTGTACGGCAAGGTGGGGGGCAAGCAGCTCTTCACCGCTAAAGAATTGACCGTCGATCCCGGCGCGAAAGTCACGCTGAAAGACACTGGCGCTTACGGCTGGATCACCGTGCAGGGCGAAGGCCACATCGGCAAACTGCGGCTGCAGACACCGGCCATGATCCGCTTCGGCCAGATGACCGAGGACGAAGTCTTCGTCACCGCTGCTGCGGCAGCTGAGGGAGTCGTCGTGGAAAACACCGGCAGCGAGCCGTTGGTGTCGCTCCGCTACTTCGGCCCCGACGCCAACCCGACCGCCCCGGCGGTGGGCGATCATAAGAAACGCTAAGCTCGTCCCCCTAGATCCTTTGAAACGAGACTTTCCACTTAACACCGTGCACGACCGCAAGCGGTCGGTTTGGGATTTGTCGTTGACGCACAACGAAAATAAGGAACACAACACATGAAACGCACGTCAATTGGATCGTGGGCCTATACCATTGGACCCTATGCGGATAATCCCGTCGACTTTGAGACGGTTTGCACCAAGCTCAAAGAACTCGGTTTCGACGGCGTCGAACTGGGCGGATTTCCGCCGCACCCCAACCCGGACGATCTCCCCGAAAAATCGCAGCGCGATGAACTGGTCGGCAAGTTGAAGGACTGGGGTCTCGGTCTCAGCGGTTTGGCCGCCAATTTGTGGGGCGAGCAACTGATCAACACGTCCGACCAGTCGAAGTATATCGCCGAGTTTTCTAAGAACGCCCAATTCTGCGAAGACCTCGGAATACAAGGAATTCGCGTCGACTGCGTGCAGCCGCCGACGATTTTGGACGACGTCGATTATGACACCGCCTTCAAGCGGGTGACCGAAACTTGGAAGAAATGCTGTCCGATCGCCGCCGACCACGGCCTGTACATTACGTGGGAATGCGAACCGGGTTTTGCGTTTAACAAGCCGTCCGATGCGGTGAAGATTCTGGATGCGATTCCGAACGACAACTTCGGCCTGCAGTACGACACCTGCCACGGCCAGATGGTGGCGGTCAATGGCGCACGGCACTACGGTGAGAAAGAGATCTTGCCGGGCGGGCAATTGGAATTCATCAGCATGGTGTCAGGCCGCATCAACCACATCCACCTGATCGACTCGGACAATACCTGCCACAAAGACGCCAACGGCGAAGACGAAACCAGCAGCCACCCGCCGTTCGGCGAAGGGGTATTGAATTTCGACGAAATCGTCCCCGCCCTGGCCAAGGAAAAATTGCCGCACGACTGGTGGACGATCGACCTCTGTTTCTGGCCCGACGCGTGGAACGCCACCGCCAAATGCAAAAAAGCGCTGGACGGATTGGTCGCGAAATACGGTTGAACGCACACACCGAGAATTTCCTCGAAAGGGAAATTCGGCCGCAAACGACATTAGGAATTGATGATAGTCCCGTTTACGGGACTTGGCCGCGATAGCGGTATTAGCCCCGCCATTTATGGCGGGGCTGTCGGTGCAATAGATCAGTCCGGGGGAGCCTCGTTTACGAGGCTTCTCGCCGTAACGGCTTTAGCCCTCGCCCGCGGGGAAACAGCATGTCGCGGAACTATTACAGCGAGATCAACCTGCACATGGTTTGGCACACGAAACAGAGCCTGCCGCTATTATCCCCGGCAATTGAATCGGCGACACACGCGTTTCTGCAAAAGCGATTGGTGGATACCGAGGGGATTTTTGTCCACGAAATCGGCGGAACCGAAAACCACGTGCATATTTGCCTAACTATGTCGCCAACGACGTTGGTCAGCGAACTGATCGGACAGATCAAGGGAGCATCCGCACACGAGATCAACCAGCGAAACCCCAAGCGGGACAAGGTCCTGCAGTGGCAATCGGGCTACGGAGTCGTTAGTTTTGGAACCAAGGATCTGCCGTGGGTACGCGAGTACGTACGGAATCAAAAGCAGCACCACGCCGCTGGCAGCGTGAATCAACGATTAGAGCGG
>CALFYU010000315.1 GCA_937952455.1 uncultured Planctomycetaceae bacterium | reverse complement strand
CAGGACGAATCGGAATTGATCTCGGTCACGGCACCGTCCTTGCCGATCAATTCGCCATACAAGTGGAACCCGCCGCAGCGATCCGGGCCACCCGGCTCCAATTCGTGGTTTTCCGTTCCGTAGTTATGGGCCTCGACGGCGATCACGTTTTTGCCCGGCTTCAAGTAGGGTTTGATGTCGTACAGCTCCAACAGATGTGGATTCACCGGAGCGGAGAAGTTGCGGCGGGCGAACTGTTCGCCGATCTGCTTGCCGTTGACGTACAATTTAACGTGCGTATCGCCATGCAATTGCACGCCGGCCAGCTCGATAGTTTGCGGGTCCGCTTCAATTGTCTTGCGGAAAAACGCGTGTTGGACCTGCGATTTTTTCTCAAACCCATCAGGATCGTAGATCCACTCTGCGGCCGGCCGCGAATCATAGGCAAATACCCCTGCTTCGGCCCGCGCGGCGGTGTCTTCCCAGGACTTGATCAGCATGTCGTATTCGTCAATCGCAAATTGCAAGTTGTCCGGCTGGTTGGTCCGCAGCCACAATTCCTGGAACGTGTCGCGGAGCGCAGTCGTTTCATCGCGGACGGCGCGGGCCTCATGGGCGAAGCGGCGTTTCGCTCCGGCGATTTGGTCGTCCGTCGGATCAGTCGCGGCAAAGTCCCGCAAACTGCGAACCAGCAATTGCCCCCGCACATAGTTGCGATGCATCCGGGCGCAGAACTCGTAGTAGTCTAAGTCCCCCTGGCGGCGGGTGATCACGGGCCGCAATTCGGCAATCAGTGCTTCCGCCGTGCGTGCATCTTCCCGCACCCGCCACAGGTCTTGTTCGGAATGCGCCGATTTGCTCGCGTCCGGTTTTCGCCCGCCGTACTCATACCGCGGAGCGAACGGATGGCGGAAATAGTCCACAATTGGCAATCCGAAGGGCCACTTCTCCAGCAGCCCATAAACCGCCCGCAGCCGCGCCGCCGTCTCCGGACCGTTGTGAAGTGTAAAAAACCGGTCATAAAAACCGGCGACGTCGGTCGATTGCGGCGACCAGGTGACTTCGCCCCCGTAGGCGTAGCCGAAGTAATTCATTTCCCGCAGGTTTTTCGTGCTGAAGTCCCCCCACGTCGAGGTAAACGAACCGATCGCATTGTGCCGGATGCCGTCCAGCGTGAAGTTGCGGATATTGATCAGCGCCGCCGACGTCGTCGGGAAAATTCGGCTCCAGTTGTTCAGTCCCGGCAGGACCATCAACGGAAAGTTGTGTGCCGCCAACTTGTCGACGCTGTCGTAGTGTTGTTTCGGGCCGTACACCCAGTCCATCAACACGATATCCTTGGGAATCGCATTCAGAATCACCGACGGATCGTCCCGATTGACGATCACGTCGCCGTACATGATCATCGTTTTGCCGTGTTCTTTGAAGAGCTTGTTCAGCCGCCGATAATGCTTGGCGTGCACGGCACCGCGACCCTCTCTCTTGACTTCCTCTTCGGTCTTCCCGAAGCCGAGGTCCCACGATTCATCCAATCCGGCGTGGAAATACTTCGAGTCGAAGACGTCGATCAGTTCCAAAAAGCAGCTCTCCAGAAATTCAAAAGCCGCATCATCGGTCGCGAAGGAGTGCGAACCGGGATATTCGCTGAACGGCAACACCTCGGCATTCATCAACAGCGTCCCCTGATTGCCGAGCATTTCGAAAATCGGGATCAGTTCCACGTGATACTGCTTGGCGTAGGCCTCCAGTTCATTGATTTGATCCGCCGTAAACGCGCCCCGGCCGACGCCAATCGTAGGATATTTCTTGAAACGGTAATTGTCTTCCAGATAGATGAAGTAGGTGTTCATCTTGTACTGGGCGATGAAGCGGATGATCGCTTTATAATTTTCCATCGTCGACGCCTGGCCGTAGGCGGTCTCTTCCTGCACGCCTCGCATCTTCATGTGCGGCCAATCGGTGATTTGCACCCGCGGCAGCGGTTTGTCCGGTCCTTGCACCTGCGCAATTTGCCGCAGAGTCATCGTGCCGTACAGCACTCCCGGTTCGCTCTCGGCGGCGATGACGATTCCCTTCTCGCCGATCCCCAGCACATAGCCCTGCTCATTGGACTTTTCCGAGAACGACAACCCTTGCCGTTTCATGAGCTCGCCGACCAGCGGATTCGTTTCGGGCTTGCCGATCACGATGCTGTTGTCGCGATACTCGCCCGGCGTGCCGAATGGGATTGCGAATCCGTAGATTTCTTTGAGTGCGCCCCGCAAATCCTCGGCGGCGAACTTTTCGTCGTCGGTGGCGTTTTCACCCAGAATGATCTTCGTGTTTCCGTGGATCCCACAAGTCCCGTTTTGGGTCTTGACCTTTTTCGGCGTCGGGACAACACCCAATTCCGCAGCCGCTACGTTATGCGCAGCGGCAGGCGAACCGATGACCAGCGCAGTCGCGACAAACAATTTGGGCAGCCATCCAGTACGCATGTGCGGACCTCGACAATTCAATGCGTTGGTTTTGAGCGCGGCGATTCGGAATGAAAACGATCTAACATACCCCACCGGGCTGTTGCATCCAACCGTGCGGGAGGGCCTTGGGGGATGGTTTCAAGAATCGTGCCGGTCGCCGGGTGAGCGATCGCCGACCGAGCGCGGAAATTGGGCGATCGTTGACTCCCAAACTGGCATGTGCCACGATGGCGGGACGCCGCCAAACCATTCGCCATGACTGAATATTCCCCACCAAATTACGCCCGTGACGCATCCCCGATTCTACCTGCCCGCTCTCGCCGACGGTGCGACCGCCGAACTCGTCGGTCCCGAAGCGCACCACTTGCACAACGTGCTGCGTTTGAAGCCGGGAACGGAAATTGAGCTGTTCGATGGGCAGGGGACCGAAGCGACGGCGCGGATTGAATCGGCGACGAAGCAGCGGGCGGTCTTGTCGATTCTCTCACGGAACCCTGCGACAACCGAGCTGTCGGCCCCTTTAATTTTGGCAACCGCTGTCCCGAAGGGGGACCGTTTTCGCTGGTTGGTGGAAAAAGCGACTGAATTGGGCGTCACGCAATTGGTGCCGCTGCAGACGCAACACAGCGTGGTCGATCCCCGCGCGGCCAAGTTGGACAAGATGCGGGCCGCCGTGATCGCCGCCTCAAAACAGTGCCGCCGTGCTCGCCTGATGCAGATCACCCCGCCGCAAACCTGGGAACAGTTTGTCTCGGAACTTCCCCAACCGACACGCCTGCTGGTGGCACATCCCGGCGGCGAGCCTTGGCGGGGCGAACTCATCGCCGCAGGCGAAGCGACGGCCGTCGGCATCGGCCCGGAAGGGGGATTCTCCGACGCGGAAATCGAACTTGCCAAGTCGCGGGCAATTCCGGTCGACCTCGGCCCGCGCATCTTACGAATCGAAACAGCCGCCCTGGCGCTCATCGCCATGTGCGGAGCGGCGATCGGGTCGTGACCCCGGCGGTAGCACGCGCACATCGAACCGAATGCGGCCCAACACCGGCAGAACCTGCCGGACGAAACGGCAATTGCCCGCTGCGTTCTTTACGATTCATCGAATCGCGAAATGACGACGATCGGGCATAATCGCGTCATCCGTCAGAATTGTTCATGCGACCAGATTGCTGCGTCCGATAATGATTGAAGCGTCCGCGCCGACGCTCGCGCAGCTCTGATGTGAGGGATTTGAGATTCCGGCTCCCGGCATATCTCAAACGTTTGCAACTCAGAACAGCGCATTGCCCGCACGGGCTGTGGGGGGAAGCGGATTCAATACACCCACACTTGTCTAAGGAAAGACAGACTTATGCGTCACCGACTGAGATTATACACGGGCGAAGACGACAACACTGCCGTCGCTGAACCGGGCGTGACCGTCAAACTGAGCGAAATCACCCACATTTTGGCCGACGCCGTCCGCTCTGACCGCGCTTGGCTGCGTGATTTCGACAACGACGACGTCCAAATCTCGGCCGACTTGTACGACGTCCTTTCCGCCTATTGGAACCTCCGCCCCAGCGCGTAGGGTCCGCGGTGCGGACCGCTCCGGGTTGCGGCTTGCTTTGTGGTTGTCTTGCCGGCCGAGGAATTCAAGTTGTTTTTGGTCCGCACAGCGGACCCTACGGCTTCTTCGGTCTGTGAGTATCCGAGGATTCGCCAACGCTCTTCCGTCTCCGGAGATGGCCGCGTGACACCAAAGCTGTGGAATGTCGCACTCATCGGTGGGGGACTGTTGCTGATTTTCGCCGGCCTACAACAGTGGCAAACAAATCAGCAGCCGCGGCGGGCTGTCACCGCGTTTCTTGAAGCCGTCAAGAACAATGACCGCGCGGCCGCACTGCAACTGATGACGCCCGAACTGCGAGAGCAGGTGGTCGCCACGTCGGACGAATATGCCGCCGCCTGGACGTCTCCCCCAGGAGCGGCGGACGAAGATCACTTGCAATTCGACATCGAATCACTCAGGGTTCGCGGCGATGCCGCGACCGCCCAGACGTTGTTTCGCCATGCGGGCATGCCGTTCGTGAACTCGCGGATTGAACTGCGGCGCTCCGCTACCGGATTATGGAAGGTAGAACGCGTGGATAATCGCGTCAACCTGGGCTGGCGAATCCTCGAGAACCAGCAACTGGCTGTTGAGCTGCGTACCGCACTCAAGGATTTGCCCGGTGCAGAAATCGCCGAGGAACCAACCCCTCAACGCCGTTGGGAATAGCCGCGATTCGGCGTGCTCTCTCCGGTTTCCGTGAGGCCCCCGATCTCCTGGCCAATCCGCGCTCGGTTGACTGGAAAATCCCTGTTGCCAATGCTCGCGCCGGCGGGTAACTTGAATTACAGCGGGCCGATGCACGACGTGAATTTCCGAGGCGACTGTGCCTCAGCCAGGGGAAGCAGCGGTGACCGAGCAGCATGTACGCATGGATCCGGCGGTTGACACGCTGTTGGATCGGATTGCGGACGAGTTTTCCGACCGCATCGGCCGGGGCGAGTCCATCGACGTCGAGGAATATGCCGCCCAATTCCCAGAGATTGCCGAGGTCATCCGTCAACTTTTTCCAGCGCTGGCCGAATTGGCCAGGACGTCGCATTCCGTGTTCGGCGACGGTGACGACGCCGAACGTCCGGCGCGCGTCATCGGCGATTTTCGTTTGATCCGCCAAGTCGGCCGCGGCGGCATGGGAATCGTCTACGAAGCGCAGCAAATCTCGCTGCATCGGCGCGTGGCGCTGAAGATCTTGCCCTTTGCGGCCGTGCTCGATCCCCGCCAATTGCAGCGATTCAAAATCGAGGCCCAAGCCGCGGCGGGACTGCACCATCCGCACATCGTCCCCGTGCATTCGGTCGGCTCCGATCGGGGCGTGCATTATTATGCGATGCAATTCGTCGACGGGCAAGATTTGGCGACAATTCTCAAGCAAACTCGGTTGGCGATGGTGGAGGGCGAGATCGCCGAGATTCCCGCCGAAACCCGTGCCGCTGAGTTACGTTCTTCCGGCGATGCTGCGGACTTCGACATCGTATTCGATCCCGGCGCCGGTCAACCCTCGGCACACCTGATCGAACACGGTCCCGGCGCGTCGACTCAGCCGCACGCCCAAGAGACACATCGTGTTCACCGGCTGTCGACCGATTCTTTCGGAGACAAGCGTCACCGTTATCGCACGATCGCGGAATTGGGAATTCAAGCGGCCGAAGCGCTGGACTTTGCGCACCAGCGGGGCATCGTCCACCGCGACATCAAACCATCGAACCTGTTGATCGACGCGGAGGGACAACTGTGGGTCACCGATTTCGGGCTCGCGCAGATGGAATCCGAAACGGGATTGACGATGACGGGCGATTTTGTGGGCACGCTGCAATATATGAGTCCCGAACAGGTGCTGGGGCAAGGGGGCATTGTCGATCATCGCACCGACGTCTATTCGTTGGGGGTCACGCTCTACGAACTGCTGACCTGCCGGCCGATGCTGCCGGCGGATGATAAGGCCGTGCTGCTTAAGCGGATTGCCTACGAAGATCCGCCCCTGCCCAGCAGCGTCGACCGATCGATTCCGGCCGATCTGGAAACGATCGTTCTCAAGGCGATCGCCAAAGATCCGTCGGCGCGGTATGCCACGGCCGCCGCCTTGGCGGAGGACTTGCGACACTTTTTGGACCTGCGGCCGATTCTGGCCAAACGCCCGGGAGTATTGGATCGGATTGCCAAGTGGTCCCGGCGCAATCATACGGTCGTCGCGTCAATCGCCGTGATCTTGCTGATCGCGGTCGTTGCGCTATCGGCTAGCACGTTTTTTGTAGCCGGGGCCTACGATGCCGAGTCCCAGCAGCGGAAAATTGCCCAGTCACAAACCCGGCGGGCTGACGTGAATCTCACGCTCGCCTTACAGGCAGTCAACGACATGCTGACCGAGGTGGCTTCGGATGAAATCGCCAACGTTCCACAAATGGAAAACGTCCGGCGGGCCCTCATGCAAAAAGCGGTTCAATTTCTGGAACAACTCTTGGCCGACGAAGGAGACGTCCCGGCCGTGCGGTTTGAAGCTGCCAAAGCCTACATGCGGATTACCGGGCTTCACGAAGCATTGGGCGACTTCCAACAAGCTGAGATAACCGGCAATCGCGCGATTGACATGTTGAACGAATTGGTGGCCGCGGATCCGCAGGACAGGGATTACCGCATCGCGCTCACTGAAGCATATAGGAACATCGCACTGTCTTTTTTTCAGCGCCGCCCCGAGCGAATCGAAGACGCATTGGCCACTTGCCAATTGCGGCTCGTTGAAACGCAACGATTGGTCGATGATTTCCCCGACGAATTGGAATTCCGTTGCCAACTAGCCGAGGTTCATACGGATTTGGGCAATTTTCACTGGGAAGCCCGGCACCGCGAGGAATCGGAGGTATATCTCCGCGAGGCGGTGCGGATTTGGGACGAGTTGATCGCCGAGCATCCCGAGTTCGCTGACACCGCCAACGAAGCTCACAGCCGGCAATGGTTGGGGGGTATGCTAATGCGGACGTCGCGCGACGACGAGGCGGAATCGGAACTGTTATTTGCCAATCGCGTCTACGAACTCAATTTGCGGGAGCAACCCGACAACGCGCAGCTCCGCGGCTGGCTTGCCCAGAACCGTGCCTATTTGGGACAGCTCTACTTTAAAACTGGTGACTTTGCCCGTTCGAGCTGGTACCGCAAGGCCGCGACGGAACTCCGGGAGACACTCGCGCAAGATTTTCCCGACGTTTATGAGCACAAGCGGCGCCTGTCCATCTGTTATGAAGAGTTGGTCGTCGCATTGTGTCAGGAATGCCGGTTTGACGATGCGGAGGCCCTACTTTTGAAACAGGCGGCACTGCGGAAGGAGATCCTTCAAAAGTATCCACAAATCCCGCGCTCTCCTGGAAGCACGGCATGGCCGGCCTACAACTTTGCGGAGGCGTTATATGATGCAGGCCGCACGCAGGACGCCCGGCGGCATTTTGCGAATGCCATCCGGCAATTCGACGAAGACGCTGAGGAATTTGCGGATCGATTCAAACCGCACCATTGGGTGTCATGGGTCCACACGACGTGTCCGTTTCGAGATCTCTGTGATCCCGGCCGCGCGCTTTTACATGCACAGCGCGGACTCGAATTCGAGCCGAACAACCAGGATGCAGTGTGCGTCCTCGGTATAGCGCAGTTTCGCTGCGGCGACCACCACGCTGCAGAAAAAACCCTGCTGCACACCGTGGCGGTGTGCGACAACGACTCGTATGCCGCCGCTCAATACGTGTTGGCCATGATTCGCGCCGAACAAGGCGCCCAAGACGAGGCCCGGCAGCGCTTCCACAACGCGGCCACGTGGCGCACTCAGCGCAAGGCGGGGGACTTTTACCTCGTACGGCTGCATCACGAAGCCGCCGACCGGCTCCAGATCAACGCCGATTAGGGCACCGGATCAGGAGCAACGAATTCGTCGGCTGCATTGTACAGCGGCCGCTTTCGTGTCAACATACGGGTCCACTGACTCACTCCCCCTAAATCCCCCCTTGGAAGTTCGCTCAACACCATGACCGACGTACTCGACGTTCATCCCGCCTCTCCCGAAGAAGTCATTGTCGCCCACCGCAACGTCTTCGACATCTGGAACAAGGGCCGTTCGTTGGACGAGCATATCCAGTATCGGCTTGAATCGCTGCCGCACCGCCGCGCGACGTGGTTTGTCGGGTGCGTCAACGGCCAAGTCGCGACCTCGCTGGGAAGTTACCCCTTGGAATTCCAAATCCGTGGTGAGTCCGTTCCCGGTTTTGCCATTGGATCGGTCTACACCTGCGGCGAACATCGCGGCCGGGGCTATGCAGCGCAGCTCATCGAGGCCGTGGAGCGGCATCAAGCCGAACACGGGATGCGATTGTCGATTCTGTATTCGGATATCGCGGCCGACTATTACGCCGCCATGGGCTATCGGCTCTGCCCCGCACTGGCGGGGTGGCGTTATCTGTCGACGGTGTCACCCGCAAAGGACACCGCACCATTGGCGGAGTTTCGCGAGAGCGAAGACTTCGCCGCCATGTCGGACATGTACCACGCCTATCACGGTGCCGCTCCCATCTCCATCCGCCGCAGCGAGGACTACTGGCGGGCCATGTCCAGCAAATTTCCCGACGACCGGTTCTTCTGGATGAACGACTCCGACGGAAAACATCGCGCCTACGCACGCTTGACCCCCGATCCGCACGGTTGGCGAATCCTTGATTACGCCTGCGGCGATCAATCCGATGCGACGTTGTCCGATCTGTACACGTCGCTATTCGCGTTAGTCGCCGGCTGGAAAGTGGATCGATTCGGCGGCTGGCTGCCAAACAACGCGGTCGCAGCCGACTTGTTCGAGGTCTCCGACCGCGAGTCCGAAATCACGATGATCAAGCCGCTCGATGCGAACCTCTTGATCGACAACGAGATCATCGCCGCCGCCGGGCGGTTTTGCGAAATGGACCACGTTTGACGGCAAAGGCTTGAGGCGTGAGGTAACAGGCTTGAGGACTGGTTGTTGGGAAGTCAAGTTGAATTCGATGCGGAATGGTACGCCCGTATGCTGCAAACCGATTTGAATCGGCAAACCCTCAGGCCTGTAGCCTCACGCCTCAAGCCTATCCCACTTCATCCACCACCGGCTCGCATCCCGGCAGGTCTTCGGCGTACCAGGTCTCGAGGACCTGTCGCCATTGTTCGTCGCTGCGGACGACGGCGAAGGCATTGCGGACCTGCTCTGCGTGCGGGTGTAGCCGTGCATATTTGATGCCGAATTTCCGCATCACGCCGCAAGCCCGCTTGGGGTCATAGATTTCCCGGGCGAGTGCGGCGTGCTCGCGGATCACGTCCCGCTGCTCAAACAGCGTGGGCGGAGGGAGTTCATTTCCGGCGAACAGTGCGCGGGCCTGGGCAAAAATCCACGGATTGCCAATCGCCCCCCGCGCCACGGTCACGCCGTCGACGCCGGTGTATTGCATCATCTGCTGACACGCGGCTGCGGAGAAGAGGTCGCCGCTGCCGAGCACCGTTCGTTCACCGGCGTGAGTTTTTAGTTCGCGGAGGAAATCCCAATTGCTGGGCCCGTCGTACCGCTGCAGCACCGTCCGCCCATGCACGGTCACGGCGGCGACGCCCCGCTCGAAGGCCGCGTCGAAAATCTCATAAAACTTGTCGCGGCTCTCCGGCGAGTCGTCGATCCCCCGCCGCATTTTGACCGTCACCGGAATCCGATCGGGAACGGCTTCGCGTACTCCCTGGATGATTTCCACATCCGTCGTCGGTTGGCTGAGATGAAATCCTCCGCGATAACGGCCGAGCACCTTCTTGACCGGGCAGCCGAAGTTGATGACGATCACGTCGAAACCCGCCTCGACAAGCCGCACAGCCGCCGGCCCGAACTGCTCCGGCTCCGCCCCCATCAACTGCCCGCCCACAGGATGTTCTTCATCCGAGATCATCAAATGATGCCGCGTCTTCTCTCGGTTCTTGAGCGTCGTCAAAAACCGGTCGAGCATCACCTCGCACAGCGCATACGGCGCCCCACACCGCCGCGCGATCACTCGCATCGGCCAGTCGCTATACCCCGACAGCGCCGCCTGCACGACCGGAAAGTCGAGCGTGAGCGGCCCAATTCGCAGCGGTGAAATCAACGTGTCCGTCATTCGCAACATCGCTTACAATTCAAAACCCCAAACCGACGGCTTTGCCGTCGTTCACGGTGCGGATCACCGTAACCGGCCATCACTTCCGCTTCACCGCCTTCGCCTGTTGTTCAACCCCTTCCACGACACCGACTCGCGCCGCCCATGCGTCCCAAGCGTCCGCCAATTCTCGTGTTTTGTCCGGCAGCAGCGCCGATTGGTCGTGCAATTCGGTGCGATCTTCCGCCAAATTGTATAGCTCCCATTTCCGATTGTGGCGGTCGGCAACCAGTTTCCAATCACCGTCGCGGATCGCCTTGCTGTCTTTGTGCTCCCAATACAACGTGCGGTGTTCGCGGAACGCGGGATCCTGCATCGCGGGCAACAAACTGCGGCCTTCCAGCGGGAGCAAGTCGTGGCCGTCGCGCTGTTGGGGATAATCGGCGCCGGCGACGTCCAGGCAAGTTGCCATGATGTCGATCACGTGTCCCGGTTGGTGCGTCAACTGCCCGCCGGCTTTGATGCCCGCAGGCCAATTGCAGACCAGCGGGCTGGCGATGCCCCCTTCGTGTGTGTATTGCTTAAACATCCGCAGCGGGGTGTTGCTGGCATTGGCCCAAGGATAGTCGTAACCCCAATAGCCCCCTTTGGGACCGGGCGGGATGCCCGGTCGACCGCGATTGACCATCTTGTGGCAGCCGCCGTTGTCGGACAGAAACAGGAGGAGCGTATTCTTTCGTACGCCGAGTTGATCCAAGGTCGCCACAATGCGGCCGATGTTCTGGTCCATGCGGTCGACCATTGCCGCATAGACGGCCATTCTGAGGTCCTGCACGTCGGCGTCCTCCACGTCCTCCCAGGCGGGTACCTGATCATGTCGTGGTGAGAGTGGCCATTTGGCTTCGACGATTCCCAGATCGATCATACGCCGATGTCGGCGCCGTCGCAGTTCGTCCCAACCGCCGCGATACTTGCCACGATATTTGGCGATATCCTCCGGCCAGGCATGCAGCGGCCAGTGCGGGGCGGTATAGGCTAGATACAAAAAGAACGGCCGTTCATCGCCGGCCGATTCCTTGAGGAAGTCGACCGCATAGTTCGTGAATGCATCGGTCATGTAAAACGAATCGTCGTTTGGATCGGGACGCCAAGGCTCGTCGTCGAGCGCCATTTGCCGTCCGGGCATCAGTTCCCAATAGCTGCATGCGCCGCTGATGAGTCCAAAGTACCGCTCGAACCCGCGATCGCGCGGCCAATGCGGGCGATCTTCTCCAACGTGCCATTTGCCCGCCATGAGCGTGGCATATCCTGCGTCCCCTAACACTTCAGCAATTGTGGCACAGCGGTCGCTCAGAAAGCCGCGATAACCGGGTAGACCGCGGTCGTTGATCATCAACCCTACGCCGGCTTGATGTTGATACAGGCCCGTCAACAACGCCGCCCGTGTGGGGCAGCAACGGGCCGTATTGTAAAACTGGGTAAAGCGGACTCCCTCGTCAGCCAGGCGATTCAAATTCGGAGTGGCAATTTCTCCGCCATAACATCCAATGTCTGAGAACCCCAGGTCATCCGCCAGAATGACGACAATATTCGGACGTTCGGCTGTGGTCGCGCGGGCCTCACCGCATAAGAGTGTCATCAAACAGAAAGCCAACGTTATCCGCATCTTGCGACGCTCCGGAAAGTGACACCTGAGAAGTACTGTGACATCCTGTTGACTACCGTATCAACGGCCACCGCTGGGCAACAACCGCCGACGCATGTTTGGTAACTTGGGTAATTCGCTATTGTCTCTAAGGGTGAACAGGATCACACCAGTTTCGCAGATTTGAGAAAACACAAAAACCTTGCCGGTCTCGCTTGACGATTGCGGCCGGAAACAAAATCATGGGGCACCTAAAATTGTGGACCGGCCGCAGTCATCGTGTTTGAAACAAGTCCGGCCGCCTGTTTCGTTCGCTTCCGCTCCCCAAGCTCGTCAATAGTTCGGAAGCATCTTCGCGTTGCGTTTTGATTTCTCAGGTTTTCGCAGCGCGTCTGTCGACTTCGTGGTTGGTCAAATCGATCGCCCCCAAGTTATCGTGGTTGTGCTCAAGTTTTTGCTAATGGCGACCTTCAAGACAAAGCGTCACGGCAGACCCACTGAGCAGATTTTGCGTTGAGGCAAATGGCGTGAACCTGCGTGGTTCACAGGCGACCCAACTCTGAATTTGCTGCAAGCACCAGACTAACAAGGAGAGTCTCTTTGTCCAAGACGTACCCCCACCGCATCTTCGTATTCATTCTCGCTTGTACTTTCGTTTTCGCATTTGCACTCACTCAACATCCTGTCAGCGGTGCCGAGAGCCAATCCTCCGACATGGCAGATGTCCAGCCACAGTTGGATGTTCCCGTCGGTCTGGAACGGGGCAACATCGCTCCTACATTCGCCGCCAAGGACTTAAACGGCAAAACGATTGATCTGCAGGAAATCGCCGGAGGATCGAGGTACATCCTCCTCGATTTCTGGGCGTCCTATTGCGGGCCGTGTCGGGCGGAATTTCCGCATCTGCGAAAGCTGCACGAGCAGTACAAGGACCGCGGACTGCAAATCATCGGCGTCTGTTCAGATACCGACCGCGACACGGCAGCACGGGCCGCTGAGCAGGCGGAACTCAATTATCCCCACGTCTACCACGCCGACTCCGACCAGCAGTCGGTCACCGATCTGTATCAGGTGACCGGCATCCCGCAAACGTACATTTTAGACAGTCAGCTCCGGATCGTAGCCAAAGGCCTACGCGGCTCCGAACTAGAACGCCGCATCGAAAAGCTGTTTCTCGTGGCGGATTTGGCACATCTGAAGCGGAACGACAAGGTGATCGTCGCCGCCGATAAGGCCCCGCTCAAAGTCGTCAACAACGTGATCACCGAAGTGACGAAGGGGCAAGAACTGAACGTCGTCACAACACAAGGGGACTGGATCTGGACGTATGTCGAAAAAGACGGCAAACGTACCGAAGGTTGGATCAATGCCAAGTTGATCGCCGTCGCTGCCGAGCCGAACGATGCCCATGAAAAATCCGAAATGTCCGATCCAGGCCCCGGTGATGCGGCAAGTGCCGGAATGGGTGACGTGTTGCTCGCTCATGGCAAGAAGCCGAGCGTCACGCGGCCGTCGGGCGAAGTTGACGCCAATTTGGCCAAGTTGGAATCCCCGGCTCCGCCGGCCCCTGCGACCCCCGAACCGGCCGAATGGGAGCTGCAGAACCCCGACGAAATGCCGCGACTATTCGAATTCGCCGGAACCCGCAATTTAAAGTCCGATTTAGCGGATGAAGCAGTGGGAGAAATCGGGCGTTTTAAACTGACGGGCACGGCGATGAACTGCGCCGCCGTGGCTCCCGATGGGCGTTTTGTCGTCTCCGGCGGCGACGATGCCGTGATTCGGCTGTGGGATGCGGTCACCGGCCGCGAGATCCGCCGATTGGAAGGACACAAGGCGGGAATCCTCACACTCGCGTTCTCCGCCGACGGGCATCACATCTTGTCGGGCAGTATCGATACGAGCGTCCGCCTGTGGGACGTGGAATCGGGCGAGGAGTTGCATTGTTATTCGGGGCACGAGTCCGATGTGATCAGCGTGGCCTTCGCCCCCGGCGGTCGGTTTGCGACCTCGACTGGCCGCGACAAAACGCTACGCATGTGGAAATTGCCCCCGGAGATGGCACAAGCGCAAACTGAAACCCTTCCGGCAGATCAAATCGTGCATCGCTTGATCGTCGACGACACGTCAGAGATTGCCACCGGCGAAACAACCGAACCGCAGCAACCCGCAGCAGCTGACCCGATCAAACTCGACGGGGAGGTGAAACTCAATGCGGACGGCGAGATCGTCGCCGTCGACCTCCGCCGGTCGCGCGCTGGCGACGCGACGTTGCGACAGCTTCAAAACTTGGAGCAATTGGAAACGCTCTATTTGTACGGCCCAAACGTCAGCGACGTCGGCCTGGAATCGCTGCGGGGATTGACGCAGTTGAAGCATCTTTGGCTGACCGCGACCAATGTCACTGATGCCGGTTTGCAGGCATTGAGCCGGCTACCGCAACTGGAAAGCCTGGTGCTCTCACAGTGCGTCGGCGTGAGCGACGCGGGGATGGCCCACATCGAGCACCTGACCTCGCTTAAGGATCTGTGGCTCAACGGCACGCAGGTCACCGATGCGGGCCTGCGGCATCTCGCCGGCATGAAAGACCTGGAAATGTTGGTGCTCCCCGGCAGTGACGGTGTCACCGACGCGGGGCTGAAGCACCTCAGCGGGTTGGACAAACTGCGCGATTTGTGGCTCAACGGGGCAAACGTCAGCGACAAGGGCTTGACGCTTGTCGCACGATTGGAGAGGCTACAATTTGTTGACGCCGGTCAAACGCGGATCACGCCTCTTGGTGCCCAGCAATTTCAACAGCTATTGCCGGATTGTGCATTGGAGTACTAACTCCTCGCAAGCGGCATGTGCCGGCCTGCCGGTTTCGCTTTTTGACGGAATTCGCCTACCGCGACAAAATCGTTGGGCGAATCGCTCGTCACACATTGATGAGGTGCGTTACGACGCACTCGAATTGGGACCTATCGTGAGTGAACCGCTGAAGACGTTGACGCTGGTGGACCTGCAACAGCTCATTGCCCGCATGTATTCGTCAAAGGACGAGGCCCGGGGGATTGACGGGACGTTTATGTGGTTGATGGAGGAGGTCGGCGAGTTGGCGGCGGCGTTGCGCGAGGGGACGCCGGAACAGACGGCCGCGGAATTTGCGGACGTGCTGGCGTGGCTGGCCACGATT
>CALFYU010000314.1 GCA_937952455.1 uncultured Planctomycetaceae bacterium | reverse complement strand
GGGGGCCTTTACTGGAAATCATCTCGGCGTGGCCGTTCTGTGGGCGGTTTTGGTCGGCGCGTTCTTGAAGTATGTCCTCAATGAAGGATTGGCGCGGTGGCAATTGGCCACCGATACGACGCTACTCGAAGGATGTGTCGCAAATTTCGGCAAGGCTGTCCATGCCCTGTTCATTGTCTATGTCGCCGTCTGGAGTTTTCTGGTGGGCGCCGCTTTGATGAGCGCCACCGGTGTGACGGCACATGCGATCTTTCCCTTATTCGACGATGCCGCCGCAGCGCCGGACGGCATGACAGCGGCCGTCAAAGGCAAGATCGTTTTTGGAATTCTACACAGCCTGGCCGGTGCCGTGCTGATTCGTATTGGTGGTTATCGCCTATTTGAAAAAGTCATGAGCGTCTGCATCGGCGTGATGTTCATCACAGTGGTTGTGACGGCTGCGCTGCTGGCGCCGGATTGGTGGGCGGTGGGACGCGGCCTGGTTTGGCCCAAGATTCCACGGTTTTTTGACGGAGGCCTCAGTTGGACGATCGCGCTGATGGGGGGCGTGGGCGGGACCGTGACCGTCTTATGCTATGGCTATTGGATTCGCGAAGAACATCGCCGGGGCACGGAATTCCTGAAGATCTGCCGCGTAGATCTCGCGGTCGGTTATGTGATGACAGCGGTGTTCGGGCTGGGAATGGTCATCATCGGCAGCACGATTGAAGTTGAAGGAGGCGGCGCGGGGCTGATTGTCTCGCTGGCCGATCAATTGGAGGGCCGCTTAGGAGCCGTCGGCCGTTGGGCGTTTTTGATCGGGGCTTGGGGGGCGGTGACGAGCAGCCTGTTGGGCGTGTGGCAGAGCATTCCCTACCTGTTTGCCGACTATGCGGGGATGATTCGCGGCAAATACGGTGCTGAACAGCGGCAAACGGTCGATACGAATTCTCCCGTGTATCGTTGGGCGTTGATCTTAATTGCGACCGTGCCCATGATTGGATTGTGGTACGGATTTCGGGAGATGCAAAAACTGTACGCAATCATCGGGGCCGCCTTTTTACCGATGTTGGCGGCGGCGCTGTTGTATCTCAATGGGTCGACGCGCTTGATCGGACAAGAACACCGCAACCGTCCGTCGACGACTGGGTTATTGTGGTTGATTTTGGTGTTCTTCATCGGGTCGGGCGGATTGGCGATCTATGGGGCGTTGACAACATGACTCGCGAAGAGACGCAAAGACGCAGAGAGGTTTCATTGGGTGTTGAATTGTTCTCACATTATTTGAACCGTCAAAAGATTGAAAAACCCCTTCAGGGTTTCCACTTGGCATTGCAACCACAACCTGGGGTGCGATCACTTCGCTCGCGACCCCAGGCTACGATGAATATCACCTTCGGCGCAGAAAACTGTTCCTCGATATTTTGAGCTTCAATTAGCGAGCGCGGCGGCCATCCAATCTCTCTGCGTCTTCGCGTCTTTGCGCGAGGTTTTTATCCGGAAACTCGGAATTGACACCGCGGAAGCAAAACCATGACCAGCCCGAGCGAATCGAAGTTACTACGCCCCTGCGACATCGAATTCTACGAGCGCGAACTGGCGTCGTTTTTGCCGGATCGCATTTTCGACGCGCATTGCCATCTCGGTAAGGCGGAGTTTGCACCCTCGTTGGTGCCAGCCGGATACGAGACGGTGGGGTATGCCGAGTATCGGCAGTTGATGGCCGACCTGCACCCCGGTGCCGATGTGGCGGCACTGTTTCTGCCGATCTTCAGCATGCAGCACCGCGACCGCTTTCTTGATGCCAGTGCGTGGGTCGCCCAGGAGGCGGCCCACGATCCGCGTTGTCGCGGGGAGTTTTTTATCGCTGCGGACGACGATCCGGAATGGGTCCGCGACGAAGTCCGGCGATTGGGACTGCACGGCTTGAAATGCTATCACATCACCGCCGCGACGCAGCCGACGTGGGATGCGCACATCCCGGACTTCCTGCCCGAACCGTTGGTGAAAGTGGCCCATGAAGAGGGTCTGGTCATCACGCTGCACATGGTTCGCTCGCGGGCGGTGGCGGACCCGCAGAATATCCATTGGATTCGCCACTACTGCGAGACGTATCGCGACATGCGGTTGATCCTGGCACACTCGGCACGTGGTTTTCAGCCCGCGCACAATCTGGAAGGGCTGCCGCACCTCAAGGGGTTGGACAATTTGTATTTCGACACGAGCGTCAACTGCGAGCCGATTGCGCATCAGGCCATCATTCGCATCCTGGGACATGAGCGATTGATGTATGGATCGGATCTGCCGGTCAGCCACATGCGGGGCCGGCATTTAGGGGTGGCTGATTCGTTTCTGTGGTTGTACGAAGAGACGCCGGTCTGGGGAGAGAAGCACAACAAGATCCAGCCAGTGTTGATCGGACTGGAGCATCTGCGGTCGATCAAATGGGCCTGTTGGAGCGAGCGGCTGAGCGATGGCGCCGTTGAGGATATTTTTTGGAATAATGCGGTGCGGATGTTGGGGGTGGAGTGATCGGGTTGATGATGGATGGGCGTTACCCCCCGGCGGTGCGTGCATCAGGTCTCGACGATCGGTTCGGAATTGTCCGAATTGCTGCCGATGAATTGGCTGATGATCAGGCCCACAAAGAAGATCGTCAGCGTGCCGACGACGATCGTCATATGCGTGTGAAACGGGCTGCGCAGTGCTTCGGGTAATTCGTAGGGGATTCCCAACGTCTCTTTCAGGAATTTGACGTCGCTGAACGTCATCCACGTGATCACCAACAAACCGATGACGACCGCCAACGCAGCGGATGGTTTGTTGGCCTTGCGGGCCACCAGGCTGAGCAGAAACAGGCCTAACATACCGCCGGCAAAAATCCCTGATAGCGTCCACCACGCATCAAGAATACTCTCGGTGCCGATCAGGGCGACGCCGATGCCGGTTCCGACTGCCCCGACAAACAATGTGGAGGCATAGAGCACCACCATCTGTCCTTTTTCGTCCACGTTGGGATTGAAGTACCGCTTATAGATGTCGGTCAAAATCACCGTGGCTGAACTGTTCAGACTCGTGTCCACGCTGCTCATCGCCGCCGCAAAAATGGCGGCGATCAACAAACCGGCCATGCCGGTGGGGAGTTTTTCTACGATGAAATGCGGGAAGACCTTGTCGCCGATCTTTTCCGATGTGAGCGCCATCGCAGTCGCGGGCAGGGCGGCGACTTGCGCTTCGTATTCCTCGGGCGTCAAAGTGAGCTTGTTGCGTTCCAGCGTGGCGGTGGCGACTTGCGTCTGGACTTCGGCCTTCATCTCCGGATTTGTCTCGTAATAGGCGAACAGCGACGTGCCGATGAAAAAGAACAGCAGCGAAATCGGCACATAGGCGATGGCCCCCATCCATACCGACCGGGCGGCCTCCTTGTCGGATTTGGCGGTGTGATAGCGTTGCACGAAGTTCTGATCGATACCGAAGTTGTTCAAGTTGATGAAGACGCCGTACAGGATCATCACCCAAAACGTCGACGTGGTCAGGTCGGCCTCGAAACTTCCCAAGCTGAATTTTCCGTGCTCGGCCCCAATCGTGAAGACCTGCCCCGGCCCTTCGGGGAGATCAAAGAGTATCAGGCCGGCAACCAATAGCGCACCGATTGAGAGAATGATGCTCTGCGCGACGTCGGTCCAAATCACCGCTTCGATTCCGCCGAGCAACGTATACAACGTGACCAGAAAACCGGTACCGATGATGATCGACGTCATATCCCAACCGGTCAGCGCCCGCAGTCCCAGCGCGACGCCGAACATCACTGAGCCGACGCGGGCGAATTGCGTGAGCAAATAGAAGGTCACGCAGTACGTTCGCGCCCAGCCGCCGAATCGCTTCTCGAAATGTTGGTAGGCCGAGATCTCCCCGCTGCGGCGATAAAACGGCACGAAATATTTGACGGCGATCACCGCCGCGAAGGGGAGCGACAAACTGAACACCCAACCGTTCCAGTTGGAACCGTACGACTTGCCCGGCACGCCCAAAAACGTATTGCTGCTGAGATAGGTGCCGAAGATCGACAACCCCACCGCCCAGCCGGGCAAGGAACCGCCGGCCGACATGAACTCGCTGGTGTTGCCGCTTTTGCGTATGAACCCGCAGCCGAAGGCGACGATCCCGATGATATAGATCACCAACACGGCGACGTCCACGGGGGGCAGTTCGGCAAATACCGGCAAGAATGCGTGTGACATAACTCAGGTCTCTTTAGCGAAAACAGCGACGCCTAGGCACTTACAAACACAGGACTGACGAGGGGAAGGCGCCTCCGGTGAGGCACCCTGCAGATGCGGCCCGGCGGAGCGGGATCGGGTTTCGGCGAGCGGACCCGCCATCCTACACGGGCGACATTGCGAACGCCAGTGTCCGCCACCGACCGGCCGGTGTAGAATCGTTTCGACGCGAATTGAGCGTTGTGCAAGTTGCATTGCTATACTATTTACGCAACCGTAATGACCGTTTGCGACCAAACTCGCTGATGCGAGGGTGCTACTGGCGGCTAGTCCGCCAGTGTGATCAGCGGGATGAGCGAGACACTGCGGGAGAAGCCCCCGACATCTAAGAATGTAGAGAATCCGACCAACATGCCAGAAACCCCATTACGTCCGCTGGATGTCGCCTCGATCGTTGTCTATTTGGCAGCAATGGCCGGGATGGGGGTGTATTTCGCCCGTCGCAATACGACGACCGATGAGTATTTCGTCGGCAATCGTTCGTTCCGCGGCTGGGTGGGCGGGTTATCGATGGTGGGAACGACGATCAGTTCGGTGACGTTCCTTGCCTTTCCCGCCGATGCCTTCTCGACCGACTGGCGGAATCTGGTCCAGAACCTCACGCTCCCGCTTGTGGCGGTCGTGGCGGTCATCTTCTTCGTTCCCCTGCTTCGCCGCGACGACATGGTATCCGCATTTCAATACCTCGAAATGCGATTTGGCGCGATCGCGCGGCTCTACGGCGTGGCCAGCTTTTTGATCATTCAGTCGATTCGCTTGGCGAGAATCTTGTTTCTGGTCTCGCTCCCCGTCGAGGTGCTGACCGGTGCGCCGTTGTGGTGTGTCATCCTCTGCACGGGAATCTTCATCGCGTTTTACACCATCGCCGGTGGGATCGAAGCGGTCATCTGGACCGACGTCATACAAACGATCGTTTTGTTGCTGGCGGGCGTCATGACGGTCGGCTACGTCGCCTGGCGACTTCCCGGAGGACTGCCTGAGGTTGTCACAGTGGGGCGCGCCGATCACAAGTTCAACCTGGGTATCAACAGTCAGGCGGCCGATTCTCCCGTGCAGGAAGACGTCGCTGCCGATGGCAACACGAATTCGTGGGAGAGGCTGTCAAAGATGTTTTCGCGCAAGACGCTTACCGTCTTGATGTTGTTGGGCATATTGGAATGGCTGACGACGTACTCCTGCGATCAAACGGTCGTGCAGCGATACGCGGCCGCCCGGTCGACGCGCGAGGCGCGGCGAGCGACAATGTTGTTTTCAGTGATGGCCGTTCCGACGTGGGTGCTGTTCTTTTTTGTGGGGACCTGTCTGTACGTTTTCTATCAGGCCTTTCCCGATCCCCAGCTTGCGGAGCTACAAGTCGACTCGGTGTTCCCCCACTTCATTTTGACACAGATCCCAGCGGGATTGGGCGGATTGGTGATCGCCGGCGTGTTGGCGGCAGCGATGTCGTCGCTCGATTCGAGTATCAACTCGATTGCCACAGTGACAGTCGTCGACATCCTCAAGCCGTATGTGCTTCCAGGCCGCAGCGACCATTATTATCTCTGGGCGGCGCGGATCATCGCCATGCTCGCCGCCGCCGTGATGATCGGCGGTGCAATTGCGCTGATGGGAATTCCGTTTGAAAACATGAACACGTTGACCTGGATCGTCTCGTCGGTCTTCGGCGGGTGTCTGGTCGGGTTCTTCATGCTCGGTTTTTTCACCACGCGGGTCGGCTATCACGCCGTGGTGATTGCGCTTATTCCTGGGATTTTGACGAACATCTACTTCGCGCTGAATCTCGCCGGGCGGTTGCCGGATTTCCTCAGCATGAACGTTCACGAGTACTGGATCGGGTTTCTCGTGAATACCGTGTTCGTCACGGTGGCGTTGTGCGTCAGTCTAATAGTACGCCGCGAGGACAAGAGCCTGCAGGGGCTGACTGTCTGGACGCGCACCGCGACGGATTGATTTTCTCCGTCTCGCCGCCAATGATAGAATGGATAGCCGGTTGACATTCCTGTCGCCGGTGCCCTCCCGAGAACCAGTTTCAATACCTAATGGTGCCTGTTCGTGAATCGATGATGCACGTGCGTGCGCGGCGCGTCGGAAGATTTTGAAACCAATTGGAATGAAATCGATCGAGACACATGTCGACGTGGTACGAACAGCTTCGGTCGCAGATGCCGGTTACGCGAAATTGGGCGTACTTCGACCATGCCGCCGTGGCGCCGCTGAGTCTGCCGGCGCGAACGGCCGTCGAACAGTGGGCGGCCGACGTTGCAGAAAACGGTGACGCCAACTGGCCGCAGTGGCGCAAAGGGGTCGAGCTCGCCCGTCGCAGTGCCGCAAAATTGCTGGGATGCGACTCCGCCGAGGTTGCGCTGATCCGCAACACGACCGAGGGGGTGAACATTGTCGCCGAGGGGTTTCCCTGGCGGCCAGGGGAGAACGTCGTCGTCCCGGCGGGGGAGTTTCCCACGAACCTGTTCCCCTGGATGAACCTCGCCGACCGGGGCGTCGAAGTGCGGCAGATCCCGGCGGTTGACGAACGGCTCAATCTCGACGACGTGGCGGCCGCCTGCGATGAACAAACGCGAATCATCGCCGTCAGTTGGGTCGGCTATGCGACCGGTTGGCGAAATGATCTGAATGCCTTGGCGGAGCTAGCGCATGCCCGAGGGGCCTTTCTGTTTGTCGATGCGATTCAAGGCCTCGGTGTGCAGCCGCTGGATGTGTCGCAAACACCGATCGATTTTCTCGCCGCCGACGGGCACAAATGGCTGCTCGGCCCCGAAGGAGCGGGGGTGCTGTATGTGCGGCGGGAGCATCTCGAGCGCCTGCGGCCGATCGGGGTTGGCTGGAACAGCGTCAAACAAGCGGGGGATTTCAGCGACACCCGCATGGATTTGCGTGAGACGGCAGCGCGATACGAAGGGGGATCGTATAACATGCCGGGCATTGCCGCCCTGGGAGCATCGCTGGCGCTGTTGAACGAATACGGCACGGCTGCACTCGCTGAGCGGATCGATAAAGTGACCGAACGGCTATGCGAGGACTTGCGCAGTCGCGGGGCGACGATTGTCAGTTGCCGCGAACCGGATCGACGTTCGGGCATCATCGCCTTTGATTGGCCGTCGTCGGCCGCCCCGGCGGACGTGCAGCGCGCGTGCCGCGATCGGGGGGTGATCCTTAATCAGCGCGGCGGCCATTTGCGGGTCAGTCCACATGCTTATACAAACGACGATGACATCGAGCGCTTGTGTACCGCATTGGAAGCCGAGTTGTAGCAGAAATTGCAAAGCACTGCTGGGCAAGCCAGCAGGGGCACTCGCCGCGCGAGCTTGCCGCGATGCATAACCGTTGCGACCGGCGCAACCCGCTCGCATGGCGTGATCGTGGCGAAGGCTAGTCTTTATCCATTAGGAACGGCGCGGTCGGTCGGGCTACACTTATAAGACGGGGCCATCAAAGAATGCTGGCCGGATTGCGTTTCGGGCCGATTTCGTCCCTGCGGCAGGCTGGTTTGGGCCGATAAATGAGACGAGCGGGGGCGGCTGCGCATCAACCGTGCTGATGCGGAACTGTCGACCGAAAATCACGTGCGATGCAAGCGGGAGTCAAAGCAATGAAGGCGGGCTATCTGAAGACGAATCAATCCGCAAAAACGGCGCGGATCCATCTGGCGACAGCTGTGCTTTGTTTCAGCTTGTTTGCTGTGAGCGTAAAAACGGCCTGGTCCGCTCCGAAGGATGATGCCAAGGACTTTCCGAAGTTCAACGCGTTTTCGGCAGTCGTGGAGGACTACTTCGCCGGCAAAAAAGCATATCGTCCCGGGGACATCATTTCGCAGGGCGAAGTGCGGGATGTGTTTAAGAAGCTGAAGTCGATGGGCTGGGACGTCGCCGATCAAGAAGAGATTCGCGATTTGGTACTGCCCGATAGCAGCTACATGGTCGTACAACTCCGCACCAAGCGGGGACGCCCCTTTATGTCGGGTCTGGCCAAGACCCCGGCTGCCTACGACCGTTTGGAGCGATTTCTGCGCTTGCCGCTGAGCAAGCGCGAGTTCCAAGGTTTGCTCGATGGTCCGGACGGGTACAAGATGTTCGAGTATATGGTGACCGCGCCGGGAGGCATCGTGCTGGGACAACAGCTATCCAACATCAAAGAAGGCCGCGATTTCAACAAGCCGACCGGCCACATCTATACCGTCGAACAACTCGTCAAGCGGTTATCGGAAAGCCACGCGACGTACGTGGCGGCACTGAAGGCGGCCGAGGAGAACTAGCGACTTGCAGGTGGCTTTAGGCTGTAGACCTTAGACTTTTGGGTTTGCAGCTTGCCGTCCTTCCTACAGCCTACAGTCTACGGCCTAAGGCCTCCCCTTTCACTGCCTGGATTCGTAATACCGGCTGAGGACGCGGACGCGGTAGACCTGGTGGGCGATGACGAATCCGAGCACGGCGAGCACTGCCGCGTAGATCACGCCGTAGTGAATCCGCGCGATCTCGACGGGGCGCAGCCAGGCCAATACGCCGAACGCGGCGATGGTGACGATGGTCGTAAAGACCACCAGCCGCACACGGAAGAACATGCCAGCCGCCGCGATGATCATCGGATAGCCGATCAGTAGCGGCCCCACCGGCGGGTCGACGATCGACAGCATCACGGTCAGCAAAATCGCATCGGTGGCGCACCAGGCGTAGCGCGTGAAATCGGCCAGGTGTTCTTGATTGAGCATCCATTGGAACATGAACGCCGTCAGGCCCCAGAGTCCGAGCAGCACCATCACGTCGCGGTGGAAGCTCCAGTCGTATCCGTCGTAAGAATACTTGGCCTGCACGACGATGACGGTCAGCAGGAGGGCGCATAGCCGCGAGACGAGCGCGGGTTCGCGGCGGGCCCAGCGACGGACGCGATAACCCAATCCCATTGGCTGCGCCTCGACCGGTTCGCGTTTGAGGAACCGCAGCAAATCATCCGCAAGCGCCGCCGCTGAAGGATAGCGCTTCTCGGGCTGCTTTTCCAAGCAGCGCAGGCAGATCAATTCCAATTCGCGGGAGACGCTGCGGTTGTGCTTGCTGGGCAACGTCGGTTCGCCTTCGAGCACCTGCACCAACGTGTCCAGTGGATTCGGTTCCTGAAACGGCGGCCGGCCGGTGAGCATTTCGTAGAGAATCGCCCCCAGGCTATAGACGTCGCTCGCGGCCGTCACCGATGCGGCCTTGCCGGCGGCTTGCTCGGGCGCCATATAACTCGGCGTGCCCACGATCGTGCCGGTGCGGGTCAGGTGTTCCTCGGTATTGAAGACTTTGGCCAAACCAAAATCGGTCACCATCGGCTCGCCCTGGGGATCGACCAGGATATTGCCCGGTTTCAAATCGCGGTGCACGATGCCGTGCTGATGCAGATAGTCAATGGCCCGCGCCGCCGCGAGGATAAATGCTGCCGCTTTGTCGGGGGGGAACACGCTTTTGGAGAGCAGCTCCGCCAGACTCGGCCCTTCGACAAAGTCCATGGCGAAGTAATGCTGGCCGTGCACCTGTCCGACTTCATGCACACCGACAATATTCGTATGCCGCAATCCGCCGGCCGCTTTGGCTTCTTCGTAAAACCGGTGCACGTCTTCGTGCGAAGCGAGGTGGCTGGAGAGGATCATCTTCACCGCCACCGCCCGTCCCAAATCGGACTGCCAAGCCTTGTAGACGACCCCCATCCCGCCGCGGCCCAGTTCCGCTTGGAGTTCGTACTTGCCGAACGGCCGGGGGAATCCGGTTTGCAGTTGAACGCTGTCCGCAACGTTGCACGCGCCTGGTTCCGGCTCGGCCCCGGAAGGACTCTCCTCGTTTTCGGAATAGAGCACCGTTTGCGAAGAATCGCCGCCCGCCGGTGCCAACGAGTCCAAGCCTTCCAAGCATTTGAGCAGCTCGACCAGTTCCGGGTGATCGCGCTTCAACTCGGCCTGCCGCCGGTAGTCGCCGCGAACCAGCGCCTCGTTATACGCATCGAGCCGCTCAAAGAGGAGTTCGTCCTCAGGGTCCAGCGATTCGTCGTTGGTGGGCGGGGGAGGTGAGGAGGACATAGACTGCCTGCCGAATCGTCGACCGATGTGCTGCGCGCCTTGTGCATCTTACCTGCGCCGGTTGGGGAATGAAACTGCGCGTGACTTAGGAACAGACGCACCTGGCGCAGCTTCTTGTGGCTGACGGTACCGGGCCGCTAGGCGGGCGGGCCACCCCGCGACTTCGACTGATGGACCCGCCCATAAAGCGCGAGCCGAACGGCGAGTTGGTTGC
>CALFYU010000313.1 GCA_937952455.1 uncultured Planctomycetaceae bacterium | reverse complement strand
TCAGACTGTAAATCTGATGGCACTGCCTTCACAGGTTCGAATCCTGTACCCCCCAGTTCGTAGAGTTTCGCCGGTGGGCGCAGGGTTTTGGCAGCTTCGGCTGCCATGGTTGGCTTGCGTGCCCCAAGGCGGGGGTGCCCGAGGGGCTTGTAGGGCGAGGTGACATAGCGGAATAGCAGGCGGGTGTAGCGCAGTTGGGGCACGTCGATTCCGCCGCCGATGCCGGTGCCGAGCGTTTCGACGAGATCGTTGATCGCCTGGCTGTTCATCGCCTTGGCGGACGAAATCGATTCGGTGTTGAGCACTTTGCCCCGCAGCGGGAGAACCGCTTGGGTTTTGCTGTTGCGGCCCATGGCGGCGCTTCCGCCAGCCGAGTCCCCTTCGACGATGAACAGTTCCGCTTCGTCGGGCTTGTTGGTGCGGCAGTCGAAGAGTTTGCCGGGCAGGTTGACCCGTTTGCTGGAGGGAGATTTGCGGCGGACGTCGGTGGCGGCATCGCGGCTGGCAATTCGGGCGCGGGCGGCGAGCACCATGCGGCCGATCACTTCTTCGGCAATGGTGGGATTGCTGTTGAGCCAGCTTTCCAGCGTGGGCCGCACCAATCCCTCGACCTGGGCGGTCATTTCGGGGTTGTTGAGTTTTTCCTTGGTCTGCCCCTGGAACATCGGATCGGGATGGAAGGCCGACAGGATGCCGACAATCCCCTCGCGGATGTCGTCGGCGGTCAGCGTGACCCCCTTGGGTTTGATTTTGTGCACCTCCATGTAGTTGCGGACCGCTTTGACGATCCCGCTGCGCAGCCCGTTTTCGTGCGTCCCGCCGGCGTGCGTGCGGATGCCGTTGACGTAGCTGCGGATCTGTTCGTCGGTACTCTGCGTCCATTTGAGTGCGACTTCGAGGCGGCACTTCTTGTCGTCCTTGTCCACCTGAAACATCGTCTCATGAATCGCCGCCTTGCCGCCGTCGCCGATCAGTTTGTCGACGTAGGCCACGATGCCGTCCGGATGGGAGAACTCGTGCTTTTCTCCTTTGGTCTCGTCATGAAAGGTAATTTTCAATCCGGCATGCAGATACGAAATGTCTTCCAGATGTTGGAAGATTTCGGTGGAACTGAAGTGCACGCGCTTAAAGATATCTTCATCGGGCCGGAAATAGATCGTCGTGCCGTGCCCGCGGAAGCGCTTCGCTTTTTTGACGGGGGTCGTCGGTTTGCCACGCTTGTAGCGCTGCACCCATTCGTGGCCGTCGCGGTGAATCGTGGCCACCATTTCGCTGGAGAGGGCATTGACGACCGACGAACCAACGCCGTGCAAGCCGCCGCTACGGGCGTAGTTTTTGTCGGAGAACTTTCCGCCGGAGTGCAGCGTGGTGAGAATCAACTCCAGTGCCGGCTTTTTGGTTTTGGGGTGTTTATCGACCGGAATTCCACGACCATTGTCCTGCACGGTGAGCGAGCAACCGTCTTTGTGCAGCGTGACGCTGCAGCGATCCGCTTCGCCGGCCAGATATTCGTCGACGGCGTTGTCCACGATTTCCCAGAGCAAGTGATGCAGCCCACGGTTGTCGACCCCGCCGATATACATCGACGGCCGCCGCCGGACTGCTTCCAGCCCTTCGAGGACTTCGATGTTTTTGGCCGTGTATTTCGATTTCGAGGTTGCTGTCGCCATATCGATTATTATGTCGGTCTATCAAAATGTTGCCGTGAGGGCGCCCAAAAAAGAAATCCGTATTTCGAAATCCCGAACAAATTCAAATGTTCAAAATCCTAACACGTTTTGGTCATTTGAATTTGATGTTTTTATTCGTTTAGGATTTCGGATTTCGTGCTTTGAGTTTTGGCCTATATTGTTTTGTCACGCACAGCAGTCGTTACTCGCTTTCCTCAATCGCCGCCCAATCGACCAGCTCGATGTGCGGGCGGACGATTTCGACGAAGTCGGTGCGGTGACTGGTTTTGACGCCTTTGCCGCCGCGAGAGGTGACGTTGTATTTCATTTGGCCGAACGTTAATAGCTTGTCGTGCTCATTTTTTACCTTCAGGCAATCGCGGGCGCCGACGAGCTGTACACCTCCGAGGACTTCATCCCCTTCCTGCAGCCGGATGCCGCGGACCCCTTTGCCCGGGCCACCCAGGACGGGCACTTCGTCGATGGAAAAATGCAGAATCCGCGCGCTTTTGCTGGCGAGAAACATCGTCTCCGCATCGGTGACCAACTCGACGAACACCACGCGGTCCCCCTTGCCCAGCCGGCAGAACTTGCGGCCCGCTTTGGTGGAAATCGCGCGAAACGTGCTCAGCGAAATTCGCATGACCTGGCCTCGCGCCGTGGCGACGAGCAGATACGGCGCCGGTGTCGGTTGTCCCCGTTTCTTCTTGTCTTCGGGAACGAAACGAGCGTCGGTCGATAATGCGGCGACGACTTTGGCGCCGTCTCCCATGCGAAAATGTTTGCCCAACGGATCGCCGTAACCGGCCGATGCGGGCACGCCGTCGATCCGCATGGTGTAGGCCACGCCTTCGGATGTGAAAAAGATGATCTGATCCAACGTGCTGCCCGGAACGACGTCGAGCACGGCGTCCCCTTCACGCACGCGCGTGCTTTCGACTTTGGCCAGCCTGCCGACCCGTTTGATCCAGCCGTCCCGCGTGACGACGACGTTGGCGTTTTCGCGAACGATGTAGGCCTCGGGATCGAACTCAGTGATTTCATCGGCCGACCCGATACTCGTCCGCCGCTTGTCGCCGTATTTATCGGACAACTCCTTCAACTCGGCTTTGACTACCCCCCACAGCCGTTTGTCCGACTTGAGAATCCGCTCGATGCGGTCCGCCTCTGCCCGTTTATCGGCGAGTTCTTGGAGGATGTTGTCGATCTCCAGCGTGGAGATCTTGTACAACTGCATAACCAGAATCGCTTCGGTCTGGATTTCATCCAGCGGGAAAGCCCTCATCAATTTCTGCGCCGCATCCTGTTTGCCCTGGCTCTTGCGAATGATCCGCAGCGCCTTGTCCAGGCCGTCGAAAATGATCTCGAAGCCTTCGAGAATGTGGATGCGTTTGCGAAGTTGTTCGAGCAAGAACTCGAATCGCCGACGCACCGTCGCAAAGCGAAATTCGAGAAACTGCTGCAGTAGCTCGACGAGGCTCAACCGCGCCGGCACGGTCAGTCCATGCCCGTCGGGGACCAGCGCGGTGGCGTTGTAGACAAAGTTTTGCTCAAGCGCGGTGTGTTTATAGAGGTACGCCATCACGGCTTCCGGATCGGCGCCCGATTTGATCTCCAGCACGATTCGCAAGCCGGTCTCGTCGCTCGTTTCGTCGACGACGTCGAGCAACTGCGGTAGTTTGCGGTTTTGCACGATGGCGCCGATTTCGTTGACGAGATTCCCCGATTCCACACCGTAGGGCATGGAATAGATCACCAACCGGTTGGCGAGCGTTTTGCGGCCTTGGCGGTCGGGCTGCCATTCTCCGCGAACCTTGAGTGATCCGCGTCCCTCCTCATACGCCTTGCGCATCGTCCGGCGATCGGTGATCAGCCGCCCGCCCAACGGGAAATCGGGGCCTTTGATGTATTTGAGAAGTTGGGCCACGCTGACGTTGGAGTGGTCGATCATGTAGACGCAGGCGTTGATGACCTCGGTCAAATTGTGCGGGGGAATGTTGGTCATCATCCCCACGGCAATGCCGTGCGCACCGTTGACCAGCAGGTTGGGAAACCGTGCCGGAAGCACCACCGGTTCCTCAGTGACCGCGTCGTACGTCGGCCGCATGTCGACAGTCTGGTACCGCAATTCGCTCATCAACTCCGCAGCGATGGCGGTCAACCGTGCCTCAGTATAGCGCGAGGCGGCCGCGGGGAGGCCCATCATGGAGCCGAAGTTTCCCTGCCCGTCGATCAGCGGCGCCCGCAGCGTGAAATCTTGCGACATGCGGCAGAGTGCTTCGTACACCGCGGCGTCGCCGTGCGGGTGGTAGTTGCCCGTGGTGTCGCCGCAGATCTTGGCGCATTTGCGGTGTTTGGCGTCGGCGGTCAGCCGCAGGCCGTCGAACATTACGTACAAAATGCGGCGCTGCACCGGCTTGAGGCCGTCGCGGACGTCGGGCAGAGCGCGGGCCGTGATGACCGACATCGCGTAGTTGAGATACCGCCGGCGGGTCTCCTGGCTGATGGAAACGTACTCGATCCGGTCGGTACCGTTGCTGCCATTCGTGCCGTTGCCATTCGCGGCGACCGGGGTTTTCTTCTTTTTACTCTTGCGGGCCAATGTCTTCTCCGTACGACGTGGGACGACCACTCTTTGCGATTACTGATTTTCACAGATTAAGAACTGCGACGACTGTTGTTGTTTGTCCAAAAAACACAACGAGACTTCCCTCGTTTAGGAACGCCCTGCGCGACGGCAAGCCGTCGGTTTGGGAGTGACGCGGTGACGCCGGCAAAATCTGTGTTTGATCTGTGTTCAATCTGTGGCTCAGAAGAAACCGTTGCTTAGGTTTGCCGCGGCGCCGTGATCGTCGATTCGAGGACGACGTCGAGGCGACAATTGTGGCGACTCGCGGGATCGATGCAACCGTAATTTTCGTTACTTTTTGCCACGTGCGACCGTACCGATTTTAGCGGATTTTTCACTCCACACGGTTGCTCGGATTGTAGTTCTCGTAGCGGTATTTCCACAAGCAAGGGCAGCCGTAAGGTGTTACCAGCGTGAGAATTCGGAAAAATGGTCGGAATGCGAATCGAAGGGAGGGAATGACTAATTGCGGCGATCATTATGAGCCGAATTTCTGTACTGATTGCCCACGCTCCGTCGTCAGGCGATGCGCGGATTGCTGAGAGAAAAACTTTCCGAGCGCACCGTGCATGGACTCGCGCGGTGCACATTCGACCCACGAAACGACGCGACCTCGATGGACGCGAGGTCGCCACAAATCATTCGGAAACTGCGCCACGGCGCGGGGTCCGAAATCGCTGATTGATCCCAAGGAGGGAAACCCATGATCCGAAAGACGCTTTGCGCGGCCCTGGCAGGGGTCGCCGTGACGCTGATCGTTTCGCAAGCCGCACAGGCGGGCGATATCTTCTACACCGATAAAGGCTACACCGGCGGACCGGGGACGACCTCGCCGGTCTTGAACGCCGGTTTGTATCCCATGCCGGTGCAAACGGTCCCCCCGCGGATCGGCGGCACGTACATCACCAACCCGGCCTTCTATCCCCACGAATACCTGTACGCCCACGAACATCACTATTTGGCTCCGCCGTTCTACTACAAGCACAAGGCCGGCCTGTTCGGCCTGCCGCGCCATAGGCACGGCAGCTGCGATGATGAATGCGGTGACGAGGTCTGTCCGGGCGCCGGCGGCCACTTCGGCTCGGACGCCCACCGCAAATTGCGGGGTACCGAAGTGATCGTGAAGTACAAGACGCACCGCTCGATCTTCCACACGTTGTTCATTCCGCCCAAATGATTTCCCGATTGTCAGCCTATAGGGCCGGCGGGCTGGATCGACGCTGAACCAGTCTGCCGCACTCTATCGGCAAGTTTCAAAGACATCCGGTGGATCGTGCGTCTTCACAATTTCGCAGGGCGGCGAATACGAACACAGCCGGGATTTGGAACTGCTACTCATCAACCCCGTCTCGTGACCCGAGGATTTGACCCATGCAAATCAGATTTTTCCAAGTGCTTGCCACAGGCGGGATGGCCTGCTTGATGGTCACGGCACTCTGCCTGAATACCGGGCTGGCCCAAGAGCCGGTGCCCGAACCGGCCGGCGGACCGGTAACCAGCGGTTCCGACGCGACCACCTCGACCGTTGTCTCCGACGGCTACGTCGAAGGATACGTCGGCGGCGACTGCTACGGAGCCGGTTATGGCGGTGCCCGCCATTACCTGCCCGACTACCGGCGGAGATACGTCCGTCCCGAACCGTTTAGTCGCAATGACTGTCGGGATCAATACATTTTTTCACAACAAGGGTACGGCGTGCCGGTGACTGTGCCTTTGGCACCGGTTGTCGCAAAACAGTATAACTACGGCTGGGGCTTGCCCTCATCGCGGCTGACGCATGTTCCCTTTGGTTGGAAGATGTATAAGCCAGCGATGACCCCGGGACAACAATCCCCGGCGATCGTGTACTGGCCCACAGACACGATGCAACAAGGCGCCTACTACATGCGGGCACCCTGGTAAGGCCAATATTCAGTTCGTCTCAAACCGTCATCGGTTCCCTCTGACGGGACGCAATCGTTGTTTACGACGATTGCGTCCCGTTTTTTGCGCGGCGGGCATCGAGCCGTTCGCGGAGCTCGGTGTATTTAGACTTCAGCTCCGGCCCCCCCAGTTCGGGGTAAAGTTGCGCCGCGATTCCCAGCAGCTTATGGCAACCGTCGTCATCGCCGAGCTCAAACGCGGTCAATGCCCGGTAGTAACGCGCGTTGAGCCACTCAGGCGTTCCCGACTTGTAGCTGCCTTCGACGCGGGCCCACAATTGGGCGGCTTGATTCAAACAGCGGCGCGTACCGCAACGAATCAGGACTTCGCCCAAACTGTTCTGCACCTCGCGGTCCTTAGGGAATGCCTTCCGCAGCGATTCATACAGCGCGATGGCCTCTTCAATCCGGCCCAGCGCTTCGTAGGCCTGTGCCCGGCATTGATCGAGACGTTTCGCCTGTGCGGGGGTGAGCTGATCGCGGCGTGCTTCGAGTTTCTCCACGGCCTGCAGTTGCAGTCGGCCCACCTCTTGAGCTGCATCGTCTCCCGCCACGTCGACCAACTTCGACAAACCGTTGAGGATACCCAACATCTCCCCCGGACTGGTTTCCGACAATTGGTCCAGCAACTCCCCCGCTTCCTGCAACCGATTCTGACCGGCCAACGACACCACGCGCAACTGCATGGCCTGCGCCATGACTTTTCGAAGTTGCGGTGACTGATCGGCAGTCGCGTCCGCCGGATATGCGTCAAACACCCGTGTTAACACGGCATCGGCGGCGGAGAAATCAGGCGGGCTAGCGTGGAGATAGATTTTGGCCAAATAGGTCGCGATCGCACATTGTGTCTCGGTCAGTTGGCGACTGGAATCCGAGGGATCCGGGAGAAACTTCCGCAGGTCACGGACCGCTTTGTCCCGCCAGTCCTCGGTCGGGCGCCCCAATGTGCGCAAACGACTTAGAATCTTCTCGTAACAGCGCGCAACCGCGACCTGCGCCGCTGCGCCGCGAGGATGGTCGGCCGGGATCGACGTATATAGGTCGAGGGCGACCGTGGTTTGCAGCCGCTGCTCTTCCAATTCTGCCAGCATCCACGTTGCGGCAGCGGCGGTCTTGTGCTCGGCAAATTTTGCCCGGTGTTGCTCAAGCGCCTCTGTATAGGCTTCGCGATGGCTTTTCGTGCGGCGGGCGTTGTAGACCTGCCCCAAGGCAAACGCGTGCAACAACGATGCATCGGCGGCGCGGGGGTTGTTGGGAAATTTCTCGTATAACTCGCCGAACGCGCGGGCGGCGACGTCGTATTGCTTAGCGCGTAGCTGCAGCGAGCCTCGCGTAAATGCCAGATCGAACGCCAAGTCCCGTTGTCCGGCGGCAAAGGCCGAGGCGGCGGCGTTGCCATACTGTTCGATGGCGGCGAGGACCTTTCCGTGCGAGTAGAGTGCGCGGGCGCCGCGCATCGACAGCGCCAATTCTGGGCCAAATTGTGCCGATTCCTGGTCCAGTTCTGCCAAGACCGCCGCCCGCGCTCCCCAATAGCCCCCGGTCTCCTTTTGGACCTTCTCCGCTTGTTGACGGATCAATTCCAGCAATCCCGCCGCCGTGTTCGCCTCACCCGCGCCGACGGCTTTCTTACGTTGTTCCGATAAGACACGGACGTTCAGAAACGCCAACTCACCCGGAAGTTCGCGGCCGGCGATCGCGAAGTCGTCGAGCAACTTGGCAGCTTCATCGGTGCGGCCCATGTCCAATAGTGTGCGAATCCGTTCCGCTGTCGCACGATCGGCCAAGGGCGAGTTCGTCCCCGCTTTGGAAAACTGAGACAGGGCATCCAGCGCCTGCTGGAAATTCCCTTGCAGCCGCTGGCACCGCGCGTAAAGCAAGTGAACTTCGGCCGTGTTGATATGCCCCGGTCCGCTGCTGGTTTTGGGCAATTCTTCCAGTCGCCGCGCGGCATCCAACAGCGCAACTGCTCGATCAGGAGACTCATCGGGCAAGACGATTGCCAAATCGAGCAGCGCCGTCGCCTCCCACTGGTTGGCCTGCACGATCAGTCCTGTCAGTTCGTCCGGCGAAGTTGCGTCGCCGGGCTGCTTCAGCAATTCCGCAGCAGTCCTATTTAAAGTACGCAATTGCTCAACCGCCAGGCGGAGCCGTTCGGCGGCCTCGTCACGGAGGACGGTGTCATAGGGGGCCAGTTGGTACTGATATCGCAGCGACTGCCCCCTCAGAGCGTCCAATTGAGCCATTTGGAACTTCAACAGCAATTCTTGCGGGGGATTCTGTTGGATGAGCGCGTTGAGGACGCTGTGCGCCTCGGTCCATAGCTCGCCCTGCAACTGCGCATTGGCGGCACGCATCGCGTGGTCGGCGAGCGTTCGTGACAACTCGACGGTGAACTCTAGGCGCTCCTCAGGCAGCAAGTCGTCGCGCTGCAACTGTTCACGGCCGTAGAGTTCGGCGATTTCGTACAACTGCCGGCTGCGCAGGCCGTCGAAATACTTCGCCGTCAGCGACTGCTCGGTCGCACGCCCCGGAATGGGCCACGCCGCAACGAGGACGCCCATTAACAAGCCGACCCCGACGGACGGTTGCCGATATCCACTTCGTTTTGTCGGCGGCGTGCTTAAAGGCATCGTGTCTAAACGTCGAAACTCAGATTTCTGGGGTGGCCCGACCGCGTAGCGGTTGGGTGCCGAAGGCACAAGAAGCTGCGCCATGTGCGTCGCTCGCTGCCACAAACGCACATGGCGCCGATTCTTGTCGCTACGCGACCCAGCCACTCCTGGCTGGGCCTCCCAGGAACTGTGTCGTGGGAATTTGTAGGCCATGCTACGCATGACCTTCACGTCGGGGCGCGTTCGCAAGGGGTCTCCTATTAACGTTTTAGAACAATGAACGGTTTGCGCCAACAACGGTCCCTGGGGCTTCGACTGTGGGACCGGCGAGGATTTCGCGTTTTGAGATAGCGTTTCGCCAACAAACTGCGTCTTGCGGCAATTTGACACGCGCGATACAAAATGCCGACTTGCAAGTCATGTGACGGCTTTGATTTAGCAGTTTTGTAGCGCGAGCCTTGCCGACGGATGGAATGCTCGCCAACCGACACCGCTGATTCTCTGCCGTCAGTTGCGCGGATCTCCCGTCCGCAACCCGCATTTTTCCCCGACCCTTTCCCCGCCCTTTTGAGTACGGATGCTCGATAGATTTCGCAGATGGGCTTGCCCCGATCTGGCCATCGATCTCGGCACGGTCAATACGCTTGTCGCCGTGGCCGGTGACGGGATCGTCGTCAACGAACCGTCCGTGGTCGCCCTCCAAAAGGGGACGCGGCGCGTGCTGGGACAGGGTACGGCCGTTGGCAAGCTGGCCCGGCAGATGTTGGGGCGGACTCCCGATTCGATCGTGGCGGCGCGACCGCTGCAGGACGGCGTGATCACCGACTTCGAATTGTGCGAAGCCATGCTGCGGTATTTCATCCGCAAAGCGGTCCGGCACAACCGGGGATTGCGGCCGCGGGTGGTGATCGCGGTCCCAGCGGGGATCACGCCGGTCGAGCGCCGTGCGGTCTTTAACAGCGCCGAACGGGCCGGAGCGGGCCGGGTGTACGTGATTCCCGAACCGAAGGCCGCCTGTATCGGCGCGGGACTTCCGATCGCCGAACCGATGGCCAGCATTATCTGCGATATTGGCGGCGGCACGACCGAAGTCGCCGTGATGAGCCTGGCCGACATCGTGGCCGGCACTTCGCTCAAAGTGGCCGGCGATGAAATGGACGCGGCGATCGTCGATTATCTGAAACGTCATTTCTCACTGAAAATCGGCATGCAAACCGCCGAGAAGTTGAAAATCAGTTTGGGCAACGCCTATCCGCTGGAACAGGAATTGACACACGAAGTCCGCGGGCTGGACACGATCAGCGGTGTTCCCCGCAAGGCGATGATCACCAGCGAAGAAATCCGTGAAGCGCTACTCGACCCGCTGGAGAAAATCATCGGCGGCATCAAAAACGTGATCGAACAATGTGACCCGGAACTCGTCTCGGACTTAGTCGACAACGGATTGGTGCTCACCGGCGGTGGTGCTCTGCTGCGGGGCATCGATGCGCTCATGAATGAACAACTGGGTATTCCCGTGCGGGTCATCGATGATCCGCTGACGACCGTGGCGCGAGGCACGGCCATTTGCGTGGAGCATCTGGCCAAATGGCGAGACAACCTCGACGCCGGCGACGACTAATTCAGGAGCCGATTCGCGCGTGCCGCAACGACGTCCACAACCGTCTCTCTGGCCCGCGGGCCTGATGTGCCTGGCGGGTTTAGTGTTGGCCGCTTCACCGGCAGCGACCGGTTCGACACTGCGCGCGCCGTTTCGCGATTTGCTCAAACCAGGACAATCGCTCGTGTTGAAACTCCGTCAGCGCATCGAAGACGGGCAGACGGCTCCGGGGCACAACGAAGAACTCGCTGCGGAATTGACGCGGGCCCAAGAAGAACTCGCCGCCGCTGCCCTGCGCGAGCGAGGTCTGCTTGCAAAAGTCGCGCAGATTCAGGAAGAGCGCGACGCGCTGCGAGCGGAATTGCGAATTCCCACCGCACGACGCCCCGGCACGCCGCTGGCCATGCCGGCGCTGCTCAGTGCGAACGTTCTCAGTCGCGACACCGCTGATCGTTTGCGACAAATGGCGATGATCGCCGTCGGCAATCAGGACGAAATTGACCCCGCTGCCTACGTTCTGGACGGAGGACAGCCGCTGCTGGATCAGGGATCATCAACCGGGATCGAAGCAGGTCAGAACGTCTATTGCGCGCGAAACGTCATCGGGCGTATCGACGCCGTCGGTCGCTGGACCAGTTCCGTTCGGCTGATTACCGATCCCGAGTATCACTCGCTGGCGCGGCTGGGTCGGCTCACGGACGACGGCATGATCTGGGGCGCCGCCGGCCGCTTGGAAGGAGACGGCGAGACGCATTGCGTTTTGCGTTCCATCGACGCAACGCAATCGGTCAGCGAAGGAGACTTGGTGTTCACCGCCGCGGGAGACGGCGCGTTGCCCGATCCAATGCTGTACGGGCGCGTGATCAAAGCCGAACTGCGTTCCGGAGCGGTCGAATGGGAAATCCGCATCGAACCGGCTGCCGATCTCCGAGCGCTGCGAAACGTGCACGTGCTGCGTCAAACATTAAACCCTCTCCGCACGATGGCCAATTAGTTCGAAGAAAGGCGGACCGGCATGCGATTGTTGCTTTGGATCGTCGGCACCTATGTGTTGCTGGTTGCGCAGACGACGCTCTGCCCAACGATCGCCGTGGGTCCGTTTGCCCCCAGCTTGTTGATCGCCTTATGCGTCCCCTGCTGTTGCCGGCGCCGATCGCAGTGGGCCATCTGTGGCGCCGCTCTGTGGGGGTTGGCGGTCGACGCGCTCGGCTCAGGGCCGGCGGGGGTCAACCTGATCAGCTTCACGCTCGTGGCCGCCGTGCTGCAGCGTACGGACTTGATCTCGCCGACACGGACGCTGTTGGCGTCAGCTCTCACCATCTTTTTGCTGACCGGTGTGGAGATCGCGGCGAATTGGCCCTGGGGGCAGCTG
>CALFYU010000312.1 GCA_937952455.1 uncultured Planctomycetaceae bacterium | reverse complement strand
GCAGGGGGCGGCACGGTCGCCGCGATACGTCTGCAGATCGCTGCCGAACAGCGTGCTGCAACGGCCTTTGACGAGCACCTCGCCGGAGTTCAGTTGCGGCAACGGGAATTCGGCGAGATCCAAGCTTTGGCCGGGACCGCGAAACAGGACGGCACGTGCGGTTCGGCTCATGATGTTCATCTCGCTGTGGGATTCCGGAACGTTATTGTCAGCGTCCGACGATCTCTAGTAATATCGGCTGTCGGCGTCGAGAGTCACGGCAGGGCTATTGAGACCGTCGACGAAACAGTCTAACAGTTGCTTCGATTTTCTGAAGCGGGAAATTCTGCCCGCAACGGCTTTGGATCAAAGGACGTCCGGGATGGCACATGAACCGTATCTGACCGCGCCGCTGGAATCGGAGAAGATGCCCGGCGGGATTCCCTATATCGTGGGCAACGAAGCGGCGGAACGTTTCAGTTTTTACGGCATGAAGGCGATTTTGTTTGTGTTCATGACCAAACATCTCGTCGACCACAGCGGGGCCGACGCGTTCATGACCGAAGCCCAGGCGCGGACCTATATCCACAGTTTTGTGGCGGCGTCCTATTTCTTTCCGTTGATCGGCGGTTTTGTTTCGGATGCGTTTTTCGGTAAGTACCGCACGATCTTGGCCCTGTCGATTGTCTATTGCTTGGGGCATTTGGCCTTGGCGTTGGATGAGACGCGGGTTGGACTATTTTGGGGATTGGGGCTGATCGCCATCGGCGCGGGGGGCATTAAGCCCTGCGTCTCAGCGCACGTCGGTGACCAGTTCGGCGTCAAAAACCAGGGGTTGCTTCCCCGCGTCTTCTCCTGGTTTTATTTTTCGATCAATCTGGGCGCGTTTTTTTCCAGCCTCCTAACGCCGATCTTTCTCAGAGAATTCGGACCGCACGTGGCGTTCGGCGTCCCCGGGGCGCTGATGCTCTTGGCGACCTGGGTGTTTTGGCTGGGACGTCACAAGTTCGTGCACATTCCGCCGCGCGGTGTCGGCTATTTTAAGGCGGCGCTCACCAGCGAGGCTGGCAAATCGTTGGCGCGGTTGTGCATCATATTCCTGTTCATCGCCATGTTCTGGAGTCTGTTCGATCAAACCGCGTCGGCCTGGGTCGGACAAGCGGGAAAAATGAATCGCCACATCGATTTGTCATGGGTCCCACTGCCCGGCCTGCCGGCATCAATTGAACCGACCGAGTCACAGATCCAGGCGGCGAATCCCGCGCTAATCTTGATCATGATTCCGCTGTTCTCGTACGTGGTTTATCCATTCATCAGCCGGTTCTATCCGCTGACGGCACTGCGCAAGATCTCGATTGGTTTTTTCTTGACCGCTGCCGCCTTCTCCGTGTCGGCGCTAATCGAACAAAAATTCACTGCTGGGTTGTCCCCGCACATTTCATGGCAATTCTTGGCATACGTGATTCTGACGGCGGCGGAGATCATGGTGTCGATCACCGGGTTGGAATTCGCGTACACCCAGGCGCCGACGGAAGTCAAATCGATCGTGATGTCGCTGTATTTGTTTTCTGTCGCCGTGGGTAACTGGTTCACGGCCGGGGTCAACTACTTCATCCAGAACGAGGACGGCAGCAGTAATTTGTCGGGCGCCGACTATTATTGGTTCTTCACCGCGGCGATGCTCATCACGGCCGTGCTGTTCCTCTTTGTCGCCGGCACCTACCGCGTCCGGACCTATATTCAGGGGCGCGATCGCATCGACGTCGCCGAATCCTGATTTTTGGCCTCAGACGCACGACGTGCATAACCGGCAGTGCCGCACTACTTCCCCTGCGGATTGTGTCGATGGTAGCCCTGACGTGGGCTGCGGAACCCTGGGGTTTGGCAAAGACAAAGCCAATTTGAATATTTAACGCCACATTTCCGTCTCACTCTCCAAATCGTGAGCTACCTTTTCAAAGGATTCACAGGTTGCGGGCTGCGCCTTGGCGAAATGCGGGAGCGGCGATGCGGCGGGAATCCTTGAAACCACTAATTCGCCCACGATTTTTTCTCAGATGGAGTAGGTGACGAAATGGCCGTCCCCAGCCACGCAGCGCAGCAGCGCGGATTTGAGTCCGGAAATACCAGTTTTGAGGATCTCAAGACGTTAATACATGGGAAGCTGGTCGATAAGCTCGACCTGTCCCGCTTGGGCGATTTGGAAGGCGATACGCTCCGCCGCGAAATCCGCCTGGTTGTCGAGCATCTTTGCGACAGCGAAAACCCGCTGCTCAACCGCTCCGAGCGCGAGCGACTCATTGAAGAAGTGCTCGACGAAACGTTCGGTTTCGGTCCGTTGGAACTGTTGCTGAAAGACAATGAAGTCAGCGACATCATGATCAACGGCCCCAAGCACATCTTTGTGGAAAAAAGCGGCCGCTTGCAGCGTTCGGAAGTCGTCTTCCGTGACAACGACCACTTGATGCAGATTCTGGACCGGATCGTTTCCAAGGTCGGACGTCGTGTGGACGAAACGTCCCCCATGGTCGACGCCCGGCTTCCCGACGGCTCGCGTCTCAACGCGGTCATTCCGCCGCTGGCCTTGGACGGTGCGTCGCTTTCTATTCGTAAATTCGGCTCCAACCCGCTGGCGTTGGAAGACCTGCTGAAATTTGGCGCGTTCACGCCCGAAATGGTCATGCTGTTGGAAGGGGCCATCAAGGCCCGGTTGAACACGATCATCAGCGGTGGTACCGGTTCTGGTAAAACCACGATGCTCAACACGCTGTCCAGCTTTATTCAAAACGACCACCGCGTGATCACGATCGAAGACGCGGCGGAACTTCAATTGCAGCAAGAACACGTGCTGCGCTTGGAAACGCGGCCGGCCAATATCGAAGGCAAAGGGCAAGTCAGCGCCACGGACCTGGTGAAAAACGCCCTGCGTATGCGTCCCGACCGGATCATCATCGGCGAATGCCGGGGACCGGAAACCTTGGACATGTTGCAGGCCATGAACACCGGTCACGAAGGTTCATTGACCACGATTCACGCCAACTCGCCGCGCGACGCCTGCTCGCGTATCGAAACGATGATCATGATGGGTGGAATTGAAATGCCCATTAAGGCGTTGCGAAGTCAATTTGCGTCTGCCGTGGACCTGATCATCCAATCCAACCGTCTTCAAGGCGGACCGCGGAAAGTGACGCATATTACCGAAGTGCTCAACCTGGAGCAGGACACGGTGATCATGCAAGACATCTTCTTGTTTGTGCAGGACGGGATCGACGAACAGGGACGCGCCTACGGTCACTTCGAAGCCACGGGAGTGCGCCCCACCTTCATGGATCGCCTGGAGCAAGCGGGTGTCCGTTTGCCGGGCAATTTGTTTGCCGCTCGAACGTTAGGTTAAAACTCACTCCCCTCGCGGGCCACAACTCTCCCCTTGGTTAGAATTGGCGAACGATTATGAGTCCGGTATTACTAATCTCCATCGCCGCGTTTGTCGGCATGGCCGCCCTGGTGGGCGGCATCGTCTTCGTGATGAAGGATTTCGGCTCCAGTACCGCTGAGGAGCGGCTGGACGTGTTGGCCGGCCTTAAGACGCCGGAGTTGGAATCGCACGGTCTGCTCAAAGAGGGCGTCGAGGAAGGCATCTCCGGATTGGCGGGCATGCTGCACCGTTTTTCCAGACGGTTCACAAACCTTGGCGCGCTATTTCAGCAGGCGGATTCGCCGATCAAGCCCGAGACGTTTTTCTTGATCACGATCGGCGTCGCGCTGATGGGAATGGCACTCGCATTCATCGCCCGCGCACCGCTGCCGCTGGTCCCGCTGGCAGGAATCGTCACTGGGGTCATGCCCTTGGGCTGGCTGTTGTGGCGCCGCCGTGCTCGCTTCAACAAATTCGCCAAACAACTTCCAGATGCTCTGGAACTCGTCGCGCGGGCTTTGCGTGCCGGACATAGTCTGGCCTCCGGTCTGCACGTGGTCGTGGAAGAACTCCCGGCACCGATCTCGACCGAGTTCGCTATGGTTCACGAAGAACAAAACCTCGGCGTTCCGATTGAGAACGCGCTGAAGAGCATGCTCAAGCGGATGCCCAACCTGGACTTGAAATTCTTTGTAACCGCCGTGGCCATTCAGCGCCAGACGGGCGGTGACTTGGCGGAGATTCTGGACAAAATCGGGCACATCATTCGCGAACGCTTCAAGATTTTGGGGCAAGTTCAGGCGCTCACCGGCGAAGGCCGGATCAGCGGCGTCGTGTTGATGGCCTTGCCGATCGTGTTGTTCTTCGTCGTGTGGCACATGAATCCGCCTTATGTCATGTTGTTGTTCACCGACGAGTTGGGACGCAAGATGATCGCAGCCGCCGCTGTGCTGCAGGTCTTGGGTGCCATCACGATTAAGAAGATCATCAACATCAAGGTCTGATTCTCGTCCCTTTCGAATGCCATTTGTCGCGGACTCAACACCGGGCCGAAGTGCCGCGATCGCAAATAAACGCCGGTTAGGAACTGAGCCATGGAACTTACCACAATACTCCCCTACGCTGTATTCGGCTGTTTTGCCATCATTGCTTGGGTTGTCTTCAACCTGTTCACATCCAAGGATTCGCGGGCAAGCGAACGTCTGGACGAGTTGAAATCTCCCAGCTCCCGCGCATTGAAAGAACAGGGACAGGGCGTCGGGAACATGCTCTCGAAGGCTGCTCCCGCACTATCCAAGGCGATGCAGCCCAAGACGGAACTCGAAGAAAACCAACTTCGTGTGCGACTGTCCAATGCCGGATTCAGTTCGCCCAACGCCCCCAGCGTGTTTCTGGCCTTGAAATTCGCCGGCCTCGTTGCGGGATTTCTGGGTGGCGGCGGATTCGGCGCCATCAAGTACGGCATGACCTACAACGGACTGGTCTCGCTGGTCGTCGGGGCCGGCATCGGCATGTATTTGCCGGAAATCATTCTCAAGCTGATCACGCGCAGCCGGATTCAAAAGATCTTTCTCACACTCCCCGACGCACTCGACCTGCTGGTGGTCTGCGTCGAGGCGGGGTTAGGGCTGGATGCCGCCATGCGTCGCGTCTCGGAGGAACTGAGCGATACCGCCCCAGAGCTCTGCTCCGAATTTGACCTATGCAACCTGCAACTACAAATGGGCCGTCCGCGGCGCGAAGTGTTGCACGACTTGGGCGTCCGCAGCGGGGTGGACGACCTCAAAGCCTTGGCCGCGATTTTGATTCAAGCCGACAAGTTCGGTTCCAGCGTTGCACAGGCCTTACGGGTGCAATCCGATAGTATGCGGGTTAAGCGGTCGCAATTGGCCGAAGAACGTGCCGCCAAGACCGCCGTACAGATGATCTTCCCACTGGTGCTGTTCATCTTCCCCGGCATCTTCGTGGTCCTCGTCGGCCCCGCCGCGATTTCGATGATTAACAACCTGCTGAATAAATAAAGCGGCATCGTTGATGCCGTTGCGTTAAATCACAAAGCCCTCTCGTTCTCGCGGGAGGGCTTTTTTCGTGTCGTCTTTGCGATCTTCCTGGAATTCGCTAGGCCTGCGGACGCTTACGGAATGTGGTATCATCGTCTCGGCGCTCGTGCCACACTCGAATGTCCCGCTCATCCAGCCCGCAGACCACGCTGTCATTTGCCATGCAATTTCCTGACGCCACACGTCGCGACTTTCTCGCCGGCGTGACCGCATCAATGTTCGCACCCTGGATGGTCCGCGCCGACGAGCAATTAGCCGGCCAGTCGCGGCCGCTGTTATCGCCGATTCACGACGACATTGTTTGTCCCTGGACGCCGGAGCATCCGCGGCACGACCATCAGTTGATCTTTCCCCTCGATGACGATCGGCTCATGCTCGTTTGGTGTGAGTACTACGTAAACGAACCGGCTGCTACGACGGAAAAGGGGCAGGGGGGCATCGGTGATGAAGTTGCCTGTCAGATCTCCTCGATGATCTCGCATGACCGCGGGCGGACGTGGGGTGACCGGGCGGTGCTGCAGCCGAACGAATGGAAGCACAACGTCAAACATCCCAATCTGATTCGCCTCTCGCCGACGGAAGTATTGTTTTCGTATGTCGGCTGGGATTCCGCCGCGCAGCGCAACGTGTACATGCGGCGGTCGACCGACAATTGCCGCACCTGGGGCGAGCAGGTGCAGATTTCCGAGCCGGGCTGGTATTGCAACAACGCCGACCGGGCGATCCGCTTGAGCACCGGCCGCGTGATCTTGCCGGCACATGGACCGTTTGCCGAGAAATACATCGGCGGCACGGCGTACAAGGGGGGCGATTTGCATTCGTTCGTGTTTTATTCCGACGACGGATTCCAAACCTGGAAGCGGAGCAGCGACAGCATGACCGCCCCGGGCCGCGGCTGCCACGAACCGACGATTG
>CALFYU010000311.1 GCA_937952455.1 uncultured Planctomycetaceae bacterium | reverse complement strand
TTATAGGGAGCTGATCCAGACGGTCTCGACGCTATTTCCAAATTTTAGTAACATCCGCCGCAACTCACGAGAGCGAATCGCCCTTCGGGGAAATCCATTATGAAACTCACTCGTCGAAAAACTGTGTTCGCTTGCCTGGCGGGACTACTGTGCGCCCATGCTGTTTATACCGCCGCCGCGATGTGGTGGTTGAATCAACAACATGCGCGGTTGTTTGCCAACGTGCGCGCTGCCGGGGGCGAGGTGGACGTCTCATGGCGGGGACGGAAGTGGCCCTGGAGCCTCGAACCGGCCGTGCGGGTGCGGCTGTATCACGCGTCGGCCGATGATGCGTTGGTGCAGCGACTGTCGTCGGTGGCGGCGCTCGAGGAATTGGACCTGACCGGAACGCAGGTTTCCGATGACGGAATCGCGCATCTGACGGCCGCTAAGCGGCTCTACATTCTGCGGCTGGACGAGACAGCCGTGTCCGACGCCGCAGCAAAACACCTGGGGCAAATGACCCAACTCAAGAGTCTGTATCTAATCAAAACGGGAATCGGTGACGCCGGTGTCGTTCAATTGGCGGGACTGGTGAACCTGCGCGATCTCGACTTGTCGGGAACGGCAATAACCGATGCGGCGCTCGCGCATTTCTCGGCGATGCGGCTGTTGATCGATTTGGAGCTGAATAACACGGCCGTCACCGATGCCGGTTTGATTCATCTCACCAAACTGCCCCAACTCAAAGACTTGGACCTCAACGGCACACACGTGGGAGATGCGGGAATCGCCACGATTCGTGGTTTGAGAAATCTCGAGGAGTTGGAACTGTCCGGAACCCCCGTCACCGATGCCGGACTCGCCGGATTGCGGGAATTTCCCGTGTTGGACGAATTGGAATTGGCGGAGACCGGCATTACGGATGCGGGCCTAGGACATCTTCACCGTTGCCGGCGCTTGGAGACGCTCGACCTAACCAAGACCGGCGTCACGCCTGAGGCGCAGCGTGAACTGCAAGCGGCGCTGCCGCGGCTACAGATTCAACGGTAGCGGAAGGGATTCTGCTCGCCGGTATCAACCGAGCTGCACCCGCTCTTCGGGATATGAGTACCGGCCGGCGCCGCCGTGTCCAGCCAGGCCGACGAGCAACGTCAGCGGCCCCACGCGGCCGATGAACATCGTGACGGCGATCACCATTTGGGACGTCAAATGCAATGTGGACGTATCGATCGTCGAAACGCCGACGGTGGCAAAAGCACTCGTCGCTTCAAACAGGTGGTCCAGGAAGAATTCCGGACGGCCTTCGATGACCACAATCAATAGCGTCGTCGTTAGCACGCAAAAGATGCCCAAGGCCACGATCATCAACGCCCGTTTGACGATCGGCTGTGGCACCGTACGGCCCCGCAGTTCGATTTGCTCACGGCCCCTCAGCAGCGAAACGACCGCCATAATACTCAATGCGAACGACACGGTCTTGATTCCGCCGCCGGTCGAACCGGGGGAGGCCCCCACGAACATCATCATGATTCCGAAGAATTTGGTTCCCGGCTCAAGTTCGGCCAGATTCACCGTATTAAACCCAGCCGTGCGGAACGTCACCGATTGAAACCAGGAGGCGGATATCTGTTCGCCGACCGACAGATCCTGCATCAGGCTCTCGGACTCCAGCAGATAAAACCCGCACATTCCCCAGCCCAGCAGTCCGGCAGTGGTGACGGCCACCAGCCAGGTGGTGTTTGTGAGCCGCGTGCGCCCATGCGGGACGTGGACGCTGTTGGCGTTGTTGCGAGTGTGGTGTTTGATGTTCCACCGCAGTACGCGTCCCAAATCCGCAAGTGCGGCGAACCCCAGACCGCCGACGATAATCAACGCCGGCACCACGGCCCAGATTTGCCAGCGTGTGGACATGCTGGAAAAGCTGTCGGGCATCATGGCGAATCCGGCGTTGCAGAACGCGCTCACCGAATGGAACACGCAGCGAAACGCCCGCTCGCCCCAGGGGAGGTCCGGCCAGAGACCCCACAGCGCCGCCGCGCCCACGAATTCCGCGGCCGCGGTAAAAATCACGATTGAGATCAGCAATTTGCGCAGTGCTCCGGACGTTTCCGATTCCAGCATGTCGGCCAAAAACGCCGTTTCGCGAACCTGCAACCGCCGTGCGGAGACGAGCGCGAACAGCGATCCGCAGGTCATGATCCCCAACCCGCCGATTTGAAACAGGCAAAGGATGATCACGTGGCCCGTCGTGCTCCAATAGCTTCCGGTGTCGACGACGATCAAACCGGTGACGCAACTGGCACTTGTGGCGGTGAAGAAGGCAACGTGGAACGGCGCGCCGCCGTCGCGGCTATCGGCGCGGGCGCGGGGCAACATCAACAAGATCGTCCCGATGGTGATCAACGCCAGAAACGACGCCACCAGAATAAACGCGGGATTTCGGCCGCCCGAAGAAATCCAACGGATCAGCATCACCAAGCCGACGCCGGTCCGCAGAAAGATCGCCGCTTCGCTAAAATTGTTCATGGCGTCGAAGCGTCCCTCGCTTCCACCGCCTCCAATCACCGCAAAGCACATCGCCACCAGCCACAACGCCACCACCGCGAGCGAGACGCGATTGTCCTTCAAAAAGGCACGGTGGCTGACGGACCAGTAGTAACGCGCCGCCAATCCCACTGCAAAAAACGCCATGATCAAAATCGTGGCGGTCCCCAGGGGAACATCAGTGATCGATTCCCACTTCCGCGAGCTGCGATGCAAGACGATCGCGACGACGCCGACGATTTGCATCACACGTTCGGCGTAGAGCATTCGCGACGAATAACGCATTCGCTTGCGGGCGCGATCCAGAGAGATATTCGGCGGCGGGAGGTCCGTGGACATGTGGCGGGGCGTGTATTCGGTCGGGGAGATATTCGTCGTGGGTTGCGGCCTAGTGTGCGCAACCTGGCTCGTTATATCATATGGTCGGCCAGTTTAACGGAGTTTGAATGCCAGTGATACGCGATTTTTCCAGTGAAAGCCTCTCCCACGACCCTCTGCACGGCTACATTGCCTTCATCTCCAAGACCGGTCTGCCGGACGACGAGGTGGCCGAACAGGAGATCATCGATCATCCCTGGGTGCAGCGGCTGCGGCAAATCCATCAATTGCAAACTGCCCGTTGGGTGTTTCCCTCCGCCGAGCACACTCGTTTCCCACATTCTCTGGGCGCAATGCACCTCGCCTCGCGGACCATGGAACGCTGGTACGAGTCGTTGCGTGAATCATGTCCCGATACCCCGTCGGCCGGTTACGTGCACAGCCTCGTGCGGATGGCGGCGCTGCTGCACGACGTGGGGCATGGGCCGTTTGGGCACTTTTTCGACGACCACTTTCTCTCACAGTTCTCGCTGACGCACGAGGACCTGGGTGTGGCGATCATCGACCGCGAATTCGCTGATCTGCTCCGCGGCATCCGCCGCAGCCCGTTCGGACAGTTGGCCGATGACGAGCAACTCGATCCGGACCAGGTGGCGTGGCTGATTCGCCGACCGCATCCGGACCGGCCAGACGGCGACCAGCCGCTTTGGCTACGTCACCTGCGGAGCCTGTTCAGCGGCATTTATACGGTCGACAACATGGACTTCGTGCTCCGCGACAGTTACATGTCGGGCTACAACACGCGGGCGTTCGATATCTCGCGGCTGATCCACTACAGCTTCTTCACGCCTGACGGCTTGACGATTCATCCCCGCGGACTTCCGACGCTGATCAATTTCATTGAAGTCCGGGCTAACTTATTCCGCACGATTTATTATCACCGCACCGTTCGCGGTCTCGACGTGGCACTGGACGACATCTTTGCCGAGAGTATGCAGCATCTCTTTCCTGCAAATCCACTCGACGATCTGGAGCGGTATCGGCGATTTACGGAATTCTCGCTGATGGTCGACGTCGACCGTTGGGGGGACGACCCGGATCCCGATTTGCGGCGGCTGGGGGAGAGTTGGCGGCGGTTGTTCCGGCGGGATGTCGCTTGGAAAGTCGCCGCCGAACGGACGCGTTACTTCCACGCCGGCTTGTCGGAGCGGATGACGATTTTCTCAGAACCAGACGTCCTGTTGCGGCGAGTGCGGGAAAAACTGCCGCCCGAAGCGCGGTCGGTCAATCTGAAGATCGATGTCGCCCGCCATTATCACCGCCCCAGTACGCGGCTGCCGGTGGGCGGTCAGAACTATCTGTTCGACCCCGCGACCGGCGAGACTCGCGAACTGGCCGATTCGCAGTTGTTCGCCGAGGTTCCGCTCAGTTCGGCCGTTTGCCGCATCTTTGCTGACGACCGCCGTCATCACGCCGCCGTGGACAGCGCGCTGAATAGCGTGCTCGGCGATGCGGGGGACGCCGTCACGAACATGTAGCGCAGGGCATCTCAAAACTGGCGGCCCTTGTTGATCGTGCCGGTTATAGGACGCAGCGGGGTTCGGGTGATACCCGCTTTGCGGCTGTCCGATATTTGGCGCATGATCCAATATGAGCTGAGCCAGTTGCAAGATAATCCCCCCTGGTTGGACGTGCTGCGGGCCTATTCCGAGGCGGCGCCCAACGAAGAGGGCTGGTTGACCCGCGTGAGCGGCGTGGAGGGAATCGAGGACGAGGATCTGCCGCGAATTCATGGCAAATTGATCGCTTTCGGCTTTCTCGATTTTCAGCTCGCTGACCGGCACGAGGGGGTCTTCTATCAATTGACCTCGTTAGGCCGCCAAGGCCTGATTCGGCTCCGCGACAACGCGGATGACAGCGAGGATGCGACCGCTGAAGAACTCGCGGAGTCCGACGAGATTGTCGATGAGATCGCCGTCGACGAAGAGGTCGCCGAAGACGCGGCGGCCGTTGCTCCGGGTTGACACATTTGCAGCAATGCCCTATAGCGACGACCGATTTTTCGCCGGTTTCGCGATTCTCAAGGGCGTTGCACATGCAAATCAAACGGCTCGGCTGTCTGTTCTCGCCGGCGCGATATCGGCAATGCCGCCGGCTGTTTCAATCGCCACTGCGGGCCCTGGTGCGGCTGGCGTTTCTGGACAAAGCAGAATTCTCTCTCTCGCTTCGCTGCGGGCGTTCCGCAACGTTTTCCCGAGGCGGCCGCGACCACAAATTGTGGGGCTGGTATTTCGCCCAGCGGCCGCCGATTGATTTCACCGACGACGGCCTGGTGCAGATCGACTGGCAGGGGCAAACCGTGCTGTTGCGGCCCGGCACGCAGGATTTCTTCATCTTCCACGAAATCTATATCGACGACGACTACCATCTCGCCGGAAACCACCGCCGGTTGGGAACGGTCATCGACTTGGGGGCCAACGCGGGGCTGTTCTCGTCGGCCATGCTCAAGCGGGCTGCGCGGGTGATTTCGGTTGAGGCGGTCGGCGAAAATTATCGCCAGACATTGCGGAACATCGCCCTCAACGGCGGGTCGGCGGATGACGTCTTGCATTTGGCGGTGTCGGCTCGCTCGGGCGAGACGCTCAAGCTGTATCACAACTCCCGCAACTCCGGCGGACACTCCGTCGATCGCGACTGGTCCGAACAACAATCGTCCGACGATTACGAAACGACCGAAAGCATCTCTTTGGCCGATCTCTTGGATCGCACCGGCTGCGAAACGGTCGATCTGTTGAAATGCGACATCGAAGGTTCGGAATACGATGCCTTTCTAGCTGCCGACCCGACCACGCTGCACAAAATCGAGCGGATCGTGATGGAGGTGCACGTTTCGGAAACGTATCCTCCGTCACAACTGTCGGCACTGATCGCGCACTTGCAATCGGCGGGATTTCACGTGTGTCTCGACCGTGACATGCCCACAACGACGGCCACGCAGGCGCGCATGCTCTATGCCCACCGCAAAACGGCAGCGGCCGCCAAAGCCGCATGACCTGCCATCGGAATTCAAGGTTAACGGCGGCGCACTCCCTTCCGGCGCCGATTCTCCGTATAATCCTCGATACTCTGTTCGCCGCGTCCGAATGCCCTCAGGCTGATGTCCCGTCATGTCACTTCCGCCGCTAAAACTCATCGTCCTTGCTAGCGAACAGGCACCCCACGTGCGCGCGGCATGGGATTCCTTGCGGCCGGTGCTCGAATCACAGTCGGGGATCGAAGTCGTCGGCGTGGAATACGGCGAGACCGATTTTCAGGACTCCCCCGCCGACGTCGCCCTCGTGCTGGGCGGGGACGGTTCGATCCTCCGCGCCTGCCGGCAGATGGGTGCGCACCAGATCCCGATTTTGGGCATCAATCTCGGCCGTCTGGGGTTTTTGGCCGACGTCTCTCCCGCGGAGTTTTGCCGCGATCTGCCAAAGCTCTTGGCCCGCGAATACACCGTCGTCGATCACCTGATGTTCCAATGTCGGCTGATTCACGGCGATGGAAACCAGCAGGTGCATTTGGGGCTTAATGAAGTCGTGATCTCCGCGGGGGCTTCGTTTTCGATGATCGACGTCCATTTACAGATCGACGGAGATCCGGTCACGACCTACAGCGGCGACGGACTAATCCTCAGCACCCCCATCGGTTCGACGGCGCACAACCTTTCGGCCGGGGGACCGATTTTGCGGCAGGACTTGCCGGCGTTTGTGATCACGCCCGTCTGCCCGCACACGCTGACGGTCCGCCCGTTGGTGGATCGCGCTGACTGTATCTACACGCTGAGCGTCCCCAAATGCGCCGAGGGGGTCACGCTGGTCATCGACGGCCAGATTCGTGAACCGTTGACTGCCCAGGACCGCATCGAGGTCACCCGCGCCCCCGTCTCGATGCACATGTTGAAAATCCCGGGCCACAGCTATTATCGCACGCTGCACCGAAAACTCGGCTGGGCTGGCCAGCCGCGGTACCAGCAGCCATAGGCCGCGGTCAATGTCGCTCAGTGGCCCGTCGCCGTGTTCCTTCCTACGGCCGAGGACAATCAATCCGCTGGTCGCGCCGGTCTCGCTGGGGACTCTGCGGCTGCGACGTCCCGAAAACGTGAATGCCGCCGACGGTATCGCCGGAATTTCTTGACTTACCAACGCGACTATGGGACACTCGATGACGTCGATATTACGGGTTTCTTGGGCGGAAAAACGGTTGATTTCATCGCGCGTGCGCTCACGGCGAAGCGGCCCGCGTCTTCCATCCGCTGCACAGCGCCGCGTCGGCGTTCACCTCACACGTGTTGGCCCACTTTCGATAGCAACGCCTCGGCATCGAAGTCGCGCGGCACTCCCGATCGGCGCGACTCTCAGCACGACGGGCGACGTGATGCCCATGGGATTCGCGCCGGTCAGGGTTGTCGCGTAGTTCATGGTACTGCCCGGCTGTGGGAAAACGGAGGAACCGGAACCGGTGGCCCCAGCGGCACCCGCGGTTGCTGCAAAACCGAAGCCGAAACCGAAGCCCGAACCGAAACCGGCACCTTCCGCCGCGGACGATCTGACAGAATACATCCCCCCCTCGCTGACGACCGCGATGGGGGCCAAAATGAACGCTCTGAACGAGCTGTCCCAAGCGACGGGAATCGATTTCGCCGCCGAAATCGCGCCGGCGACTTTGACGTTGCTCCTGGCGGGTTTGGGTCCCGCAGACATCGACGAATTTTGGGTCGGCGCCAATCCGGCCGGCAACGATAACATTTTGTGCGCCAGAATGGTCAAACAATATGACCGGGCGAAGTTGCGCGCGGCACTCCAGATCGGCGATGCGCTCGGCAAGATCGGCGGAGTGGAACTCCACGTGTTGCCCGCACTCGGCGGTGAGGAAAACGCGATCGCCTTCGTCAGCGAAAAAGTACTGATGATCGGCCGCCGCAAAACGCTGGAAGAGTCACTGAAGGATCCCAAAGACGGCGCCGTCCGATTTGGTCTCACTGCCGCTGGTGCCGAGAGAGCGGCGTATTGGGTGGCCGGGGACGCGAATACTTACGTGACTCAATTGTAACATAACGGATTTGCAGGGTTAGCGGCAAAAGCCGATGACAAACTTCCTCCCGCCGGATTTGCTTTGGTCTTTCCCGGTAGCGCCTCACCGTCGGCCAACCGGCCGCAGGCGGCCGTCAATCGCAATAACGCGAATCGCAATCGGAGCGGCCGCAAAGGCAAGGGGAAAGACGACGACGAGGAAGACGAGGATCGCGGGATCCTCTCACAAGGCCTGACCCTGAATCACTCGGCAACCGCGCAGCAGGCTTCGCCGCAGACCGCGCCGCCAACCGGCGTCGTCAACGTCATTCTGGGGTTCGCCTATAGCAATGAACAAGACGCGCTGCGGATGGAACGCCGCGTACGCAGCGTCATGGACGGCATGCCCCATAAATTGAAATCTGCCGCCTCTTACAACGTGGCGTGGACCGATTCGACCACCGATACACCCGCCGGGACCCCGTCCCACTCCGTGGGACGATTCGGCAGGGACAGCCGTGACATGCTGGAGGACCTCTCGCGAGACCTGCGCCCAACGTTAGGCCCCACGCCGGCGCACCATCCCGTCTTTCCACAGGAACGGGGGCTGTTCTGGCGTGGTAAAGGCAAAGACAAGAATGACAGAAATCGGCGCGGCGGGAAGGGCAAAAACGACGACGACGACGACTCGCGGCCGCGAATTCGCGTCGGCGCTCCGGTCCCCAATTCGAGGAATACTCCAGGAATTCAGATCCCAACCGCCAACGTATCGTTCCAATACGACGTCACGCGCGAGGGGAACAATCTGCGCGTTCAGGCAACGATGGATTTGCCCCGCTCGATGGTCTCCATCGCGGCGGCGGCGCAGCAGGCCTGCGGCGGCACGCTCACCGGCGGCGGGATGTATCCCGGAACACTGGCCACCGTTTCGGCGGCGATGAATTTTTGGGGGCAGCAAACCAAGGGAAATCGCCGCGGCGTCAAACGGGTGCCCGACATGCCGGTCCTGGCCGGCTACAGTTGGATGACCGAATTGCTCCCCTATCTGGGACGCGGCGACTTGTACGGCGCAATCGACTTTGAAAAAAGCTGGATGACCCATCCGGACAACTATCGTATTGCGGGAACTGTGATTCCCCAATTCCTCAACCCGGCGGCTGCCAACGCCAAATGGCAAGGCTATCCCTACAATGGGCTGGGATTGACGAACTTCGTGGGCATGTCGGGCGTCGAAGACGGCCCGAACGTGGTCGCCGCCGCGCTGAAGCGGACCGATCCCCGCGCCGGGATTTTCGGTTACGACGACATGGCCAAACCGCGGGAAATCACCGACGGCGCCGGCAAAACGATTATGCTCCTCGGATCGGGACGGTTGGCCGGCCCTTGGATTCAAGGGGGCGGAGCCACAATTCGCGGAGCGCGGGAACCCTACTTCGACGAGATGAGCGGCTTCCAGTCGCCCGGCCTTCAGTCGCGGGGAACGGTCGTGTTATTCGCCGACGGTTCCAGCCGCGAGATCTCGGCCGACATCGACCCGCAGGTGTTTCGCGCCATGTGTACGATTCACGGTGCCGAAAAAGTCGACATCCCGGCCGGCACACCGCTGACCGGCGTCCCGCCCACGGTGGCACCGCCGTCGACCCCCTCTCCCGCCGGCGGCATCAATAATATTCTCAATTTCTTCAAATCCGGCGGCGAGTGATTTCTCGCCGTGTGCCCCAAGAATTGTCATTTCTATGTTTCGGCCACAACAGCTCATTTTGATCGCAACGGCACTGTTGCTGTTGACGATTCCGTCCCGCGGTGCGCGGGCCGACTTTCTGGAGGTCCGTCTTCCCGGCTCACATCTCACGATCGTCCTAGAGGGGCGCGTGCAGAAGGGGCGGACCGTACGGCTGTCCCACAAGTTCGGGAACCTGTACTTTGACATCAGGGACGTTCTGGAGGTCTATGAGGTCCCGGCCAACACCGCTGTCTATGGCCGCATGTCGGCCAAGGCCCGCGCTGACAAGGACGCCGATCTCATGTTCGAGGCGGCCAAATGGGCATTGAGACATGCCCTGTTGCCGCAGTTCTACCTCGCCATCGACGACACCTTGGAAATCGACCCAGCCCATGAGGGCGCGCTGCGCGCGAAAGCGCTCAAGGAAAAGATCGACGTCCCGCTGCCCGAATCGGACGAGGAAGAGCAACGGATTCGCAGTATCCTGGACCGCAAGAGTTTTAACGTTGCCCGCAGTAATCACTTCATCCTGCTGCACGATACGAGTGGGTCCGGTGAAACGCTGAATATCTCCGGTGCGCGTCGCCGGCCGCCCCGTGCGTTGGAGCGGCTCCGCCTGTTGGAGGACGTCTACGAAACCTTCATGTTCCTGTTCGTCGTGGAGGGGATCGACATTGAAATTCCTCGCGAGCGGCTCCAGGTCGTGCTGTTTCGGGAAAATCAGGATTACCTCGACTTTACGAAATCGCTGAATCCCGTGCTGGCCAGCGCAGTCGGGTTCTGGGATCCGGTGCGGAACGTCAGCGTCTTTTACGACAACGCCACGGACGATCTTTACAAAACGATTCAGGGCTTGATGGAAGAACTTCAAGAGAAAAAGGAACAAGCCGTCCGGACGCGTTCCCGTTCAGCCAAGACCATTGTCCGCAACGCGAATACCTTACAGGTCATGTTCGCCGCCGCCCAGGAGCGTTCGGACATCAAGGTCGTCACGCACGAGGCGACGCATCAATTGGCGGGCAACACCGGCCTGCTTCCGCGGCACGTGCGGATCCCCAGTTGGGCGCATGAAGGTTTGGCCACCTATTTTGAAGCGCCCGCGGAGGCCACCTGGAGCGGCGTGGGGGCGGTCAACAAAAACCGCCTGGACATGTACCGCGCGCTGGCGGAAGACGAAGAGCACTCCAACATCGATTTCATCGTCACCGACCAGATTTTCATGCTGGCCGGTTCGCACAACGCCAAGCTGCACGCCTACGGCCAAGCCTGGGCGCTGACGCACTTTCTCATGGAGAACTATTTCGAACAGTTGGTGAAGTATTACGCTCTGCTCGCGCAAATGCCGCCCGACGTCACGCTCAATCCGGATGTGCTTTTGGAACTGTTCGATCGCGCCTTCGGCGAGGACCGCAAGCAAATGACGCTGCAGTGGAGAGCCTATATGCGGGGCTTGAAAACCGACTTCGAGCAAGCCACCGAAGAGGCCAAGGAATAGGCGGCGGTCGGACTATGCGGCCGATCGCGGCGAGCATTCTGCCAGGACCGAGGCTGTTTGCCGAGCGGTGTACGGAACGACCGACCGTTCGGCGGCATCCCCATTCTTGGTGACCGCAATGCGGCCGGCACGGCACAGCACCTCGGAAACTAGGATCGACGTCCAGAGCATGATCCGTCCGGCCAAAGTCGTTGCGATGGCCACCCGGTCGGGCCAAAGCCCCAGACTCATCGCCCAGGCCGACACGCTGGTCGTGAACAGCCAAGGTAAGCACTGACACATCAGACTGCCGACCAGCAGACTGACGAGCAGCCGGCTTTGCAAATAAGGCCGCATCTCCTCGTATTTGACCAGTGCGTACCACAACAGGATCAGGATCGCCACGGCTGCGCCGAGTTTCGTCCCCGCAAGGTCGATCGCCCGGCACCACAGGCATCCGGACAAATAGATCATCCAGCGATGAAAAAAATCGCCCCGCAAGACCCAGCACGACGCCGCGGTGACAAACGCGCCGGCAGCCAACAACGCTCCCAGCGAATCGTAGACGCTCGGGGGATGGACCGCCCACACCATTCGATAAAGGCCGCCGATCGTGGACGAGACGGCCAGTGCGGGCAGCACCAGCACCCACGGCGAGAAGCGGCTCATAACGGCCCACAAGCGCTGGGCCTGTTCCGCCGCCGCACCGAGGAGTCGGCCGAAAACCCCCAATTGCATCTGCGATGTGCTCATCCGCGTCCCCTTCCGTGAGAACGTACTCAGTTCCATTTCCTGGCTGGACGATCGTTCGCAGGTCGGGGCAGTCCGCGCAGCGCGAATCAGTCCTTGATCCGCGGCGAACGCAATCACGATCGGTCCGGCCAAACAAGGCCCGCTGACATGCCTTCCCGGTTGGGGTACTGAGGATGCGAACGAATCGTACCCGCGATTCAAAAACAACGAAACCTCAATCACCGGCATTGTGCATTCCGCCCCGCTCAGCTTATCTCAAAACCGACCACGCCCATTTCTCGGCCGCCCGACCTATGGCCGCACGGTTGCGCCGTGGTGGGCGATTGTGCATAATTAGGGCAATCTCTGGCATCGTAGTCGGATATATCCTGCGACGCCGCTTCAGCTTACAACCAAATCGATCCATGAACGTGCGTGCCATGCCCCTGCCCCTGATCACCGACGACGAGGTCCGCCGCATCGCCGATTTCCCCGCCGCCGTTTCGGTCATGCAGTGCGCGCTTGAGCGGCTGGCCGCCGGAACACTGGCGGCGCCAGCCCGCGTACAGGTGGATTTGGAAGTCGGCAAGCTGGTCTTTACCACCGGCGCCGCCACGACCCCACCAGCCTGCCTGGGATTTCGCGTCTACGATCAAACTCAACTGCACTCGGCCGGCCGCGATGAATTGACCGCCGTGTTCAACAACACCGACGGCGCCTTAAAAGGCATCGTCATCGGCCCGCTGTTGGGAGCGGTACGCACCGGGGCCATCGGCGGTGTCGCCGTTAAATCATTGTCGCGCTCGGATGCGCGCGTGTTGGGGATTCTCGGCGCCGGATATCAGGCGCGGACGCAACTCCGAGGTGCCCTGGCAGTGCGCGACTTTGCGGACGTCCGCGTATACAGCCGCTCCGCCGACGGCCGCCGCGCCTTTGCGAAAGAAGCGGCCGAATTCACATCCGCGTCGGTGCGCGCCTGTGAGTCGGCCCGCGACGTGGTCGAAGCGGCGGACGTTTTGATCTGTGCCACCGCGTCCCGCGAACCGGTCCTCGGCCCGGAGTGTCGCCTTGAGCCGGTCGGCAGCTTGTTGTGCTTCGGGCGAG
>CALFYU010000310.1 GCA_937952455.1 uncultured Planctomycetaceae bacterium | reverse complement strand
CGTCGGCAAGGACGTCAAGGAAAAATTCGAAAATCGCGACCTGGGGGAGGCGCCGCGCGGGAATTTTTGGAACATGTTTGAGGCGGTATTGTTGTATATGCGTGATCAGGTCGCGCGACCTGCCATCGGTAAGCACGATGCTGACCGATTTGTGCCGTTGTTGTGGACAATCTTTTTCTTCATTCTGTTTTGCAATCTGTTCGGCATGCTTCCCTGGGCGGGCGCACCCACCGGGGCATTCGGGGTCACGCTTTCATTAGCATTCGTCATTTTCGCCACTGGGCTTTTGGCGGGGATGAAAAAGTTCGGGCCAGTTGGTTATTGGTTCAACCAAGTTCCCAGTATGGACTTGCCTTGGTTTTTGCAGCCATTGAAGCTGTTGATCTTTGCGATTGAAGTTTTGGGGATGCTCATCAAGCATGCGGTGCTCGGCATTCGTCTTCTGGCGAATATGGTGGCCGGCCACCTCGTGTTGTTGGGGATCATGGGGTTGATCGCCACCGCCGCCGCTGCACCGTTTGCACATTGGGGACTCGTCGCCACGATCAGCGTCGTCGGTTCCACCTTGTTCAGTTGCCTTGAACTGTTTGTAGCGTTTCTACAAGCCTATATCTTTACCTTTCTGTCGGCATTGTTTATCGGCGCGGCGGTTCACCACCACTAATTGTTGGGGTGTTCCTGCGTGTCGGCTTGTCGGCAACAATAGACGCACTACCTAATTTGGGAGACGGAATCCGTGAGTAAATTGAAGACTGTGATGATCGGTATGGCCGCGTTCCTGGCCGCAACTCCAGCGATGGCACAAGAGGCTGGCGGGACCTTGATCGAGTTCTCGGGCGCCTTCGGGACTGGTCTGGTTGTTATCGGCGCGGCACTGGGTATCGCCAAACTGGCAGCGGCTGCGCTGGAAAGCATGGCTCGCCAACCCGAAGTCGCTGGCAGCATTCAAACGGCGATGATTATTGCCGCGGCGTTGATCGAAGGTTTCACCTTCTACGCACTATTCATTTGTTCCGGCCAAAACCCGTGGTCAGCCGGCTAATTGGCGAGAATGTTGTGGTCCGTTTGTTACTCGTTGCGTATTGAGGAATGCCGTGTACGCAAAATTCTCCATTGCTGCGCTGTTAATTCTAGGGTTGGTTTATTCGCCCGGTTTGGTTTTCGCTGAAGAAGACGCCAAGGCCGGCGAGGCAGCCGCCGAAAATGAGCCTGGCGCCGCAGATCCCCACGAAGAGGGGCATCACGGCCACGAAATCGGCCACAAGGGGGTCGACCAGAGTCCGGCCGAATTCAAATCGGACTTGGCAATCTTTACGTTCATCGTGTTCCTTCTGCTGCTGGGCATTTTGAAAAAATTTGCCTGGGGTCCCATTATCGAAGGCCTCGAAAAACGCGAAGGGGGCATCCAGCGGCAGATCGATGACGCGGCTGCTGCTCACGAAAAGGCGAAAGCCCTGTTGGCCGAGCATGAGTATCAAATGGACAAGGTTCAGGATCAAGTTCGCGAGATCCTGGCCGAGGCCCGTCGCGACGCCGAGCATACCCGCGAGGAGATGATCGCCGCCGCGCAAAAAGAGACTGAGAAGATGAAGGACCGCGCCGTCCAGGATATCGGGCGGGCCCGGGACGAAGCCCTGGATCAACTCTTTACGCACATGTCGCAAAGCGTGGCCCAGGCGACCGAGCACGTGCTGGGGCGGGCGATCAACCAGTCGGACGACGACAAATTGATCAACGAAGCCCTGGCGGAGTTCTCGCCCAGTCAGAACTAGATCGTCGGCGCAGCGTGCCCCCCTTGGGCAAGCGGCGCCGCACGGATTGTCTTATGTATTTCCGGAGCGGCGGTGGGGCGATCTTGATCCCCCTCGTCTGCGACGGTTTGGAATAATCGATAGAGCGATATGAACGACGCGACCTCCAATGCACGCGTATCGAGCGTTCTGGAAGACCCCCACGCCCGGGCGATCGCGAAGGTCTATTCGGACGCCTTCCACGGTGCCATCGGCGATGGCGACGTGGCCGGGCATCTTGAAGAACTATCGTCGTTCATCGAGGACGTCGTCGAGGCGCACCCCGATTTCTCTAAGATCCTGTTGTCACAGATGATCAGCAAGGACGACAAAGTCGCCTTGTTGGAGCGGGTTTTGCCCGGACATGGCAGCGAAATGTTGTTGAGTTTCCTCCGCGTCCTGGCCCGTCACGATCGCCTCGACCTGTTGCCGATCATCGCCGACGAAGCCCAATTGGAGTTCGAAAAAGTCTCCGGCCGCGGACGCGTGCAAGTCACCACCGCCAAGCCGCTCTCCGACAACCAATTACAAAACATCACGCAGTCGCTGAAGTCAAAGTTGTCATTTGACCCCATTATCGAAACGCGAGTCGACCCCACGGTCCTGGGCGGGCTGGTGATCCAAATCGGTAATGTCATTCACGACGGTTCCATCAAAAGCAAACTGAAATCACTGCGGGGCCGTTTGCAGCAGAGGAGTCTCCATGAAATTCAAAGCGGACGAGATCGCTTCAGTACTTCAGAAGGAAATTGAGGACTTTCGCGGTCAGATCGAGACCAGCGAAGTCGGCCGCGTGCTGGAAGTCGGCGACGGCATCGCGCGGGTCTACGGCCTGTCGAACGCGATGGCCGGTGAGATGGTCGATTTCCCCGGCGGCATCCGCGGGCAGGTCTTCAACCTCGAAGAAAACTCCGTCGGCGTCATCATCCTGGGGGATTATCTCCAGATCGCCGAAGGGGACGAAGTCCGCAGCACCGGCGCGCTGCTGTCGGTGCCGGTCGGCGACGCCGTCATCGGACGCGTGATCGACCCGTTGGGAAATCCGCTAGACGGCAAAGGGCCGATCGTCGCTAGCGAATCGCGGCCCGTCGAACACTTGGCCCCGGGCGTCGCCGGACGCCAACCGGTCAAGCAACCGCTGCAGACCGGGATCAAAGCCATCGACTCGATGACCCCCATCGGCCGTGGTCAGCGCGAATTGATCATCGGCGACCGTAAAACGGGCAAGACGGCGGTCGCCCTCGACACGATCATCAACCAAAAAGGGGGCGACGTGATTTGTATTTACGTCGCCTGCGGGCAACGCGCTGCCTCGATCGCTGGCGTTGTCGAAGCCTTGGAAGCCAACGGCGCCATGGACTATTCGGTGGTGATCAGCGCCACCTCCAGCGACCCCGCCCCGCTGCAATATGTGGCCCCCTATGCGGGCGCTGCAATTGCCGAGCACTTCATGATGCAGGGCAAGCATACGCTGGTCGTTTATGACGACTTGTCGAAGCAAGCCCAGGCCTATCGCCAGTTGTCGTTGCTTATGCGGCGCCCGCCGGGGCGGGAAGCCTATCCGGGCGACGTCTTTTATTGCCATAGCCGTCTGCTGGAACGGGCGGTCAAACTCAGTAACGAACTGGGCGGCGGATCGATGACCGCATTGCCGATCATCGAGACGTTGGAAGGCGAAGTCTCCGCCTACATCCCCACAAACGTGATTTCCATCACCGACGGTCAGATTTATCTGGAACCAGACTTGTTCTTCGCAGGTGTGCGGCCGGCGATCAACGTCGGCATCAGCGTTTCCCGCGTGGGAGGCAACGCCCAAACCAAGGCGATGAAAAAGGTCTCCGGCGGTCTGCGACTTGACTTGGCCGCCTTCCGCGAACTGGAAGCCTTCGCCCAGTTGGGCACGGAGCTGGACAAAGCGACCCAAGCCCAGCTCGACCGCGGTTACCGGATGGTGGAATTGCTCAAACAACCCCAGTTCCAGCCGCTGTCCGTCGCCGATCAGGTCGTCAGTATCTATGCGGGAACCAAGGGTTATTTTGACCAGGTCCCCGTCAACGAGGTGCTGACAGCAGAAAAAGAACTGCATCTGTTCATGAGCGAACAGAAGTCGGAAGTCCGCGACAAGATCGAGGAAACCGGCGAATTGAGCGCCGAAACCGAAGAGGCGCTGGTCGCCGCGCTCAAGGAGTTCCAGGCGCAATACTCCGCCGGCAAATCCAAAGTCCCGGCGGCCGCCACCGCCTGATCGCGGTTGGCGACCGTTGCCGCCCCGATTTACTAGAACCAGTTTCAAAACCCGGTTGTGCTTGTGAGAGAACCTGACTTGAAAGCGTCCGCGTGACGCATCAGAGGGGTTTGAAGCGACTCATAATTCGTATTCGATTCGTACTCGGTAAGATTGCAACATGGCAAAAGCTCGAGCAATTCTGAAACGGCTCAAAGCGGTCAAGAACATCCGCAAGATCACGCGGACGATGGAATTGATCGCCACCGCCCGCTTCAAACGGGCCATGGACCGCGCCACCGAGTCCGAGGCGTATACGCGGAAGATTTCCGAACTCGTCGCCGACCTCTCCCAGGCCGGCGGCGAAATCGACCACCCGCTGCTAAAAGTGCATGAAACGCGGGAAAATCGCATCCTGCTGGTGCTCACGTCCAACCGCGGCCTGTGCGGCGGCTACAACGCCAGCGTCCTGCGGCTCGTGCAGCGCGAGATCATCGACGCCCGCGAAACCGGCGAAAACCTGACGCTCGAAGTCTCCGGCAAACGGGGCTTGAGCTTCATGAAATTTAAGCGGTTCGACGTCGATCGAAAATACACGCACTTCGAGGACAAGCCGACGTTTGAGGAAGTTGACGAATTGGCGCAGCGCTACATCGACGACTACTGCGCCGGCAAGCTGGACGCACTCGACGTCGCATACGTTCGCTTTGAATCTGCGTCGCGGCAAACGGCGGTGATCGAGACGCTGCTGCCGTTGGGAAAAGTCGCCGGTGAACTGGGCGAAGAGGCCGAAGCCGGCGGCTCGACGAATGTGCAATACGAGTTCATGCCCTCACCGCAGGAAATTTTGGAAGAAGTCCTCCCGGCCGCGTTTAAGGCGCGGCTGCTCAAATGCTTCCTCGATAGCGCGGTGAGCGAGCAGATCGCCCGGATGGTCGCCATGAAGGGGGCCACTGAAAACGCGGGTGAAATGATCGGCGATTTGTCGCAGACCTACAACCGCGCCCGCCAATCGCAGATTACCTCCGAACTCAGCGAAATCATCGGCGGTGCCGCCGCGTTGGAATAGCGAGAACCGTCGGGCCTTGGGCGGCCCGCCTACACGAATCAAAACAATTCACATTAGCAAGACTATTGGAGTTGATGCGGGCCGCCGGCCGGCAGCTCCCAGGAGAGCGTGAAC
>CALFYU010000309.1 GCA_937952455.1 uncultured Planctomycetaceae bacterium | reverse complement strand
TGAGCCAAGCACGGGTCTGGTGGAGAACGTTTTTGTCACGCTGGACGCTCATACTGGGTGTGCTGCTCTTGTTGTATCGCAACACGAATCTGATCACCGCGCATAGGTATCGAGCAGTCATTGTGCAGGATACGGGGTCCCCAGAGATGCAAATCGTAATCAGCATGTTGTGTCTCTACGGACTGATGTGGATCGCCGATTGCCTTATCCGTCCAAATCGAGGTACGATCGTAGCTGCCGCGGCATTCAACCTGCTTAACTGGTTTGTCTTATTTCAACCTTTTGTTGTCAGCGATGTCCGGTATTGAAGTTTACATTCGTCAAACCATCGCCAAAACCAACACCATGCCCGATCCCCCCGCCCACAAAAAACTCACCGGCCACACCGCACCGGTTTACGTCGTCGAATTCCTCACGACGAAGCCGTACTTCGTCAGCGGCAGTTTTGATCAGACGCTCAAGCTGTGGGATACGGCGACGCTCGAGCCGTTTGCCACCTTCGGCGGGCATACCGATCTGGTGCTTGCCGTGGCGATTGCTCCCGGCGACAAATTGTTCGCGTCTGGGTCGCAGGATAAGACGGTCAAATTGTGGGAGCTTCCCGCTGAACCGCCGCCCGATCCGAATGCGCCTCTCAAACCGACGGGCGAACTCAAAGGGCATGCCGCACAGGTCTACGCCGTCGCTTTCAGCCCCGACGGCAAACTCCTGGTCTCAGCGTCGGCTGACAAGACGGTACGGCTCTGGGACGTCGCCGCGCAGACGGAAATCCGCGCACTCCCCGAACAAGGCGGACCGGTTTACAGCGTGGCCTTCAGTCCCGACGGCAAGTCGCTGCTCACCGGCGGCGGCGACAAGACCGTGCGGCTGTACGACGTCGCCGACGGGAAAGAGTTGCGGCAGTTCGAAGCTCCACAGGATGCGGTCTACTCCGTCGCCTTCTCGCCCGACGGCAAGACGGCGGTCGCGGGGGGCTTGGACAAAACCGTATCCCGTTGGAACGTTGATGACGGAGCCACCGCCGGCGCGTTCGACGGAGCCCGCGGCGATGTCTACCGCGTTCAGTTTAACCATGACGGCGGCAAACTGATGGCCGTTACCTATGCTGCTGACCTCGCCATCTGGAACACGGCGGACGCGAAGTTGCTCTTCCAGACCGAACTACCCGGTCGCACGACCTACAGCGGTGCTTGGTCACCGGAGGGACGCCAAATCGCTATCGCTGCCGAAGACGGGAACGTCTATCTGCTGAATCTTCCCGACTCGGCCCAATAGGGAGATCCGCCGTTACGGCTGCCGGTTTTTTTGAGGGAGGCGCCGTCGCCGGATAGTCCGGCGGTGTTTCCCCCAATCTACGATTTCGTGCCCGACTTGGCAGCAAATAACGTTAATCGTGGTTGCGTCGAGCGGTTACTCCGGTGGGCGGCCATTCACCGTTGGATTTAGGGCAGATTCAAATCATCCACATGCGTACGAACACGCCGACGATTGACCGCATCGCTCCCACGCGGCGCCCGGATGAAAAAGCGATCGGTTACCAGCGTTGGACCGATTTGCTGTTCGTGCATTGGCGCGTCCCGCCGGCGATGATCGCACCGCTGCTGCCGCCGCGGCTGTCAGTCGATACGTGGGACGGTGACGCCTGGGTGGGACTCGTGCCGTTTTATATGTCGGGCGTGCGGCCATGGTGGTCGGCAGCCGTGCCGGGCATTTCCAACTTCTGCGAAACGAATCTCCGGACCTACGTGCATCTCGACGGGCAAAATCCGGGCGTGTGGTTTTTCAGTCTCGAAGCATCCAATTCGCTGGCAGTCCGTATCGCACGGCGGTTTTGGAATCTACCCTATTTCAAGGCCAACATGTCTTTAGCCCGTCAAGGCGAACACATCAGCTATGAAAGCGCTCGTCTATGGCCGCATCCAGTGGGGGCCATGACGCGCATCGAAGCGCGGATTGGGGACGCGCTCAACTCAGCCGGTGGAGAACCGGGCCGCGCCGTTGAGGGGACCCTGGAATTTTTTCTGGCGGAGCGATACTTGCTTTATTCGGCCGATGGTGCAGGGCGGTTGTACCGCGGGCAGGTGCACCACCGTCCGTATCCGCTGCGGCATGCGGAGGTCTTGGGGCTTGAGGAAACACTGCTGCCGTCGGCGGGAATCCAACCGCCGGATGATTTTTGCCACGCGCTGTTCAGCGACGGAGTGGAAGTCGACATTTTTCGATTGCGCGCATGCTGAAAAGGACATCAGCCCGAATGCCGGGGGTGGCATACGGGCTGATGTTCCGCTTGATTCAAACGGGGATTTCAACTCGGCAATTGGTGGGTCGGCGACTCTAAAGCTGTCAGATTGATCGACGTTTGGAGCGCTCCAAACCGCTTGAGGTTTTCAGATCGTCCAGTTTCCGTCAGCGTGACAAGTTAGAGCGGCCGTCGCACTAGGCCGGGGTGACCTCTTCCGCTCGCGGCCCTTTCGGCCCCTGTCCTTCCGTAAACTCCACTTGCTGTCCTTCGTAGAGTTCTTCGAACGATGTATTCTGCAACGCGGATGCGTGGAAGAACAAATCCTTGCCGTTGCCGAGATCGATGAACCCAAAACCCTTGTCCGTCAGTTTCTTAATTGTGCCTTGCGGCATGACCGCCAACCCTCACGCAAAAGTAAAATGGAAATGGACATTAACTAGTTTTTGAGACTACCATTGGAAAATTTGAAATTCCACACTTTTTTTCAAAAAATTCACAAACTTTCAAATTCACGTTTTTAAGGGTTTTTCCCCGGTTTTGATCGACCGCGGATTCTGTCGCACCTATTCCCATTCCGAACCGAACGACGGCATTTATGTTTCAACTCTCCGATCTGTTCGCCGCGCCGAAACCGGTGATTGGCATGTTGCACATTGCTCCACTGCCGGGTGCACCGCGCTATGATGGCAATTTGCCAGCGATTCGCGAACGGCTCCTGCACGATCTGGATGCGCTGCAGCGTGGTGGGGTTCACGGATTGATGCTGGAAAACTTCGGCGATGTTCCCTTCTATCCCGAACGTGTCCCGGCGATCGTCGTGGCGCACATAACCGCCTTGGCCGTCGCGGTACGGGAACGGTCGTCGCTGCCGCTGGGCATCAACGTGTTGCGCAACGACGGGCGCAGTGCGCTGGCCGTGGCGCACGCCGCCGGTGCGGATTTTATTCGCGTCAATGTGTTGTGCGGCGCGCGCGTCACCGACCAGGGAATCACCTCCGGCATCGCTCACGATTTGTTGCGGGACCGAGCGGCGTTGGGCGCGGAACAGGTTCGCATATTCGCCGACGTGAACGTGAAACATTCCGCACCGATTGCCTCCCGTCCACCAGCCGACGAAACGGCCGACATGATTCATCGCGGCGGCGCGGACGCGGTGATTGTCTCCGGTTCCGCTACGGGAAACGCCGCAGATGTGAACGAGATCGAACAAGTTGCCGCGGCCGCCGGTGATACGCCGGTTTTAGTCGGCAGCGGCGTCAGCGCCGAATCGTTGCCGCAGCTTATCAAATTCGCCGACGGTTTTATCGTCGGCACGGCGGTCAAACGGGACGGCGTTGTTGGCAATCCGGTTGACGCCGCCCGCGTCTCCGCCCTGATGGATGCGCTGGGACGCTGGCTTTCATGACGCGACGGGTGCCCACGGCTGGCTTGTCCAGAGGTGCGCGCGAACAGGGCCGCTGGCAAGCATGAATCACGCCACGTAACACGGCGCTGGCGGACGAGCCGCCCGTGGCACCCGTTCTGCTGCGGTCAGTTTGCGATGACCGACACCGGGTCGGCGTCAGGCGCGGCAAGATCCCATTGCGGCTGAGTCGCCGCGACCGCGGCGGGGGCCTCGTGAATGACGCTCATCGATTGCCAATGTCCGGCTAAGAAACGCAACAGGAAACCGAACGAAAGGAACACGACGTAGACCATCACGCACGCCCAGGCGGCGTACAACCCCATGTCGAACACCCGCAACGCCACATACGACGGAATGACCATCAGCAGCAGACTGGAGAAGAACGAAAACAACAGGCAAAACCGCGTATCGCCTGCGCCACGAATGGCCGACGCGAACACGATGTTCATCCCGTCGAATAGCGTATAGGCCGCGACGAATTGCAATAGTATCGTGACCATCGGCTCAATGGCGGCGAACTCTGCCGGATTGCTCCGCGCCGCATAGGGAGCCAACACGATGTCGGGTACAAACACCAAAATCGAAGCCCAAACCGACATATAGATTGTGGTAAACCCAAAAGCGATCCACGTGGTACGAATGGCCATGGCAGGGTGGCCCTCGCCGATTCGTTTGCCCACAAGCGTCATCACCGCCGTGCCGAAGCCTAACATCGGAAGGAACAACAGCGAATTGACGTTAAACGCCAAATTTGTGGCCGCCAATTGCATTTTGCCGGTCGAGCCGATCAGCAGAATGAACGCCGAAAAACAGGCGACGTCGACGAAAAAATGCACCCCACTGGGCAGTCCGTACCGCAACAACCGCACGAACAGTTCCCGGTCGAACCGATAGTGCTTCAGCAGATGATACGGTCGTGCGTCCTCGCTGCGGAGCAGGAGGATCACAAACGTGAGCACGCCGAGGCAGCTGGCGAGTACCGTCGCCCAACCCGCGCCGGCAATCCCCAAGGCGGGCACGCCCCACCCGCCGAAAACCAGCCAATAGTTGAGTGCGGCATTCACGACGGTTGAGCCGAGGTTGACCCACATGATGGTCATCGTCCGTCCGCGTCCACTGTAAAAACAAGACAACACGGCGGATAACAAGAACGGCGCCGTGCCGACGCACATAATGCGGAAATATGTGCATTCCAGGTCCTGCACCACTTTCTCGTGACCGACCAGACGGAAAATTCCCTCGGTACACGGCAGAAACAGCAGCATGAAGGCGGCGGCGAATATGCAGAAGTAAATCCCCTGCCACATCGACCCCGCGACGCGGTCCGGGCGTCCGGCTCCCTCGTATTGTGCGACGAAGGTATTGACGTATCCGGCGGTGCCGATGGCGATGCTCATCAACGACCAATGCAACAGCCCCGACGGCATGGCAGCCGCCAAGGCGTCTGTGGAATACCACATCAGGAACATACGGTCCAAGACCTGCATCAGCGACAGCGTTCCGGAACTGATGACCAGCGGAACAGCGATGCGCAGCAACTCGGAGCTTGATCCCGGTTGGGCGGGGCGTGTCAGGAATCCGTTCATTTCGTTGTCCGGCGGGGAAACCGGTCCAAGTCAAATCGAGGGGGGTGATTCAGATGCGTGTGATGATTCTACGGAACGTTTGCGTCATTCGTGTTTGCCAAAAGGACAACGCCCATTGCGGCGGGGTTCGCTTGAAATCGGCCGGCCCAGCCGCTCTGAGTCAACACCCCGGAAGTTGACGTACGCTCGACGTCTATACTCTAGTCGCTGTTGTGTGAATCAACTCACGATTTTTCGGCGGCGTCCGAAATTGCCGAATAATTTGTCAGCTTTGTAACTTCTGCGCCGGCAACGCGGCGACTGGGTCTATTTAATGCGGCCGCTCACGGCCGCACCATCACCCGCAACGCTCCGCTTTGGCCGGCAGCGGCAAACGCCTCCTCAGCCGCCGCTAACGGGAACGCTTCGCCGATCAGGCCCGCGAATGGGTAGTTATTCTGCTCAGAAGCCAGGAAGTCCAAAGCGGCGGCCAAGTCCTGCGGCGCGTAATTGTGCACGCCGCAGAGCGTGAGCATCCGCCGCACCAACCGTTCGGGGTCGATTTCGACCGGCGGGGTGGGAAAGACCGCTCCCACCCAGACGGCGCATCCCCCGATGCGGAGCATGTCGATGCCCTGCCGCATGGCTGTGGGGGCACCACTGACATCCAGCGCCACGTCGACCCCCTGTCCGTCGGTCGACTCCGCAACGGCATGCTCCAGTCCGCTGTGGGAATTATCCGGGGAAACAAGTCGGGTCGCACCGAACTCGGCCGCTCGGGACAGTCGTTCGGCATTGACGTCGGTCACCAGTACGTTCCGATACCCACGCCAACGCGCTATGGCGGCAGCGGTCAGACCCAACATGCCGGCGCCGTGAATCAGAATCGTTCCGTCGGGATGCTCGCCCGCGACACGCAGTGCGGCGGCCACGGTGGCCGTTGCGCAATTTGCCGGACAAGCCACCTGGTCGGGCAGCAATTCCGGAACGCGAAACAGCGGTGTGCCGGCGGCGAGATGGCAATATTCGGCCATTCCCCCGCTTAGTGGATGTGTGTCGGTGATTTGTTGATGACCATACTTGAACAACGTCGCGCACTTTTGCGGCAAGTCGTGGCAGCAAAAAAAACAATCGCCGCAACTCGCTGCGATGCCCCAGGTGATGCGGTCGCCGATTTGGAGCGGCACCCCCGCATAGTCCGCGACCGGCGCCCCGGCGGGCAATTCTGCGACGGTCCCCAGGATTTCG
>CALFYU010000308.1 GCA_937952455.1 uncultured Planctomycetaceae bacterium | reverse complement strand
GTGCGGGTTCCGTGGCATTCAGCAACGATGGCAAGTTGCTCGCGACCGCCAGCGCGGATGGCACGGCCCGCGTTAGGCATGTGAAAACGGGCAGCGCCGTCACGCCGCAAATTCCTCACAGCGGCAGCGTCTCGGAAGTGGAATTTTTGCCAGCGCGCAAACACGGCCATAGCCTTCTGACCGCTTGCAGCGACGGGACAATGCGGCTCTGGAAATTGTCCGCTCCACCGCAATCATACTTTTTGTCTCATGCAGCTCCCATAAATCGCTTTGTCCGTTCTCCGCAGTCCAACTGGTATGTGATGACCAGCAAGGACCGTCAGAACTCGCTGATCGCAGTTCAGGAGACTGCCACTGGCGAATTGTCCACAAATGTGATTCCGGCAAACAATGACTTGAATGGACACAAATCAAACGTGTCGTGCGGCGCTCCGAGTCCTAACGCCAAACTCGCGGCCACTGGAGATATTAGCGGGACTGTGATTGTTTGGGACCTGGAGAATGCAACCCCTGTCACCCCGCAGCTACCCCATCAAGGACAAGTGCGCGGCGTCGAACTGAGTAAGGATGGCACGTTACTGCTTGTTCGCTCCGGCAAAAGTTATCGCAGTCAAGTCGTCACTTGTTGGGAGGTTCAGGATGCGTTTGAACCACTCTGGTCAATCGAAGGCGAGTTGGTTCACGCCACGTTCAACCCCGATGGCATCAAAGTAGCCGTCGTAGATGGCAACGACGTACTCCAGTTGAACGCTCGTACGGGAAAATCGATCGGCCCGAAACTGATTCATAACGCGAACGTTCGACACTGTGAATTTTCCCCGAACGGAGAGTTGTTGCTGACTTGCAGCAACGACAAGACGGCGCGGCTGTGGAAGATTTCGTCCCGAAAGCCCTGGGGAAACCCGCTCGTCCATTCGGCGCCGGTCTTATTCGGGACATTTGATCCGACAGGCACGCGAGTCGCCACTCTCTGCAACGACACCACCACGGTGGGCGGCGAAAATTCGGCACGTGTATGGGACGTAGGCACCACAACGCCGCTCACGAAACGTCTGCCACACTTTGTCAGATCAGCGTCGTCATCGGTGCGAGGTTCCTCACTGGTTAACGATTCATTGATGTTCAGCCAGGATGGAAAGCTGCTGTTGACCGTAGGAATGAGACCGGCCATGGCTTATGTGTGGAGCGTCGACACCAGTGAATTGGCCGTCCCGCCGCTCTCGGCGAGTGCCCCGATCGTGGCAGCAGGTTTCGCCAATGATGATAAAGCAATCCTGCTTTTGCACGGTAAAGATCCCCTCGAGGGCACGCGTCACTCGCTGAGTCTTTACGAACTGCCGAACACCACTCAAGACGTCGACGGCATCGATGAGCACACGGAGTTGCTCTCGAGCCGCCGGATCGACGAACTGTCCGATGCGATCCCATTGACGGCGGCCGAGCTTCGCGATTTGTGGGCGAAGCACGGCAGTCATGCGGAATAAATTTGACTCGGAACGCACAATGTGAGCACAATGAAGAACTAGATGTGCCTCGAACATGTTTCTTACTCGAGATGGAGATTGCAATGGAAATTACTCGCAGAGAGATGATAGTCACCGCGTCGGCGATCGGAGTAAGTGCCGCGTTGGCCCAGGTACAGGCACAAGACACTGTTCCTAAAACTGACCCGCCCCCAGATGAATGGTCCTCAGACGACGTGGTTGCTGATCACTACGACAAAGCGGCGCACCGCATTGTACGCACAGCACCAAGCGTATTCGGTAGTTTCACCGGGCGCCAGTTGGAGAAGTGGGCACGTGACGATGATGGAGAGCAAATCAAAGGTCGTCGCGTTCGAGGATATTATAAAGAAGGGGAAGACGACGACGAGAAACATCTGCGCTATGTATACGCGTTCTCTCATGATGAGAACAATGGCGCCTACACCGACTATCGGTTCTTGGCGATCGGTTGCGCATTTCGCGCTAAGGACATCAAAAAATCCGCGCAAGAGGCAATCGAAGCAATTGTTTACGATTTGCAACACCAAGAATCTTTTTATATGGGTTCGAGCAAGGCCAACTTTAACAACATCCCCGCCGAGTTTATGAACGAAAAATCCTTTCTATCGTTGATGCTACGATATTTGGCAAAGAAACAAGCCACCATGGAGGGAGTCGACTTCACGGAGAATGATCCGCCGACTAGCTGGAAATTGACAATTACAAGGCTGGTATGAACGGTTGAGAAATTCGCTGAATTGAATTCACAACAATGTTCATCTAATAGGGAAGGCACGATATGGCAGGACATTTCACAGTTGAAGTTTCCCTTACGCCAATTGAGGAAGACGCAAAAAAGGGCCAAGCTTCGGCGGTAACTACGGTGACGTCGTATGGCGGTTTCAAAGGCTCGGTGGCACTTGTATTTACGTGCGAGTCAACCGACGCGGGAGATGACCCCGATCTGAGTAAATACTCGGAGTCGGTGTTTGTCGATGCTAACGTTCCAGGCGAGTCGACGGTCACCATCACGGGGAATGATGGGCAAGGTGTCGAGTTTACTGCGGACGGGACACACCCCACTGGTGGACATGATCTTGATACGAAGACTGGCAATTTGGGGCCATAACCGCGGCAAAGAACTCGAATTGCTGGCCAAAGTGAAGAAGCGGAACAGCATCATGTCTTGGCAGAAACTCATCAGTGATGATCAACAAGCGCGATTCGCCGAAATCATGCGCCTCATGGACGACCGCTACAATGCACTCCGCTTAGACCAACTCCAACACTGGTTGCGCAGCAAGGAGAAAGCCGAAAAGCACCCGGAGTTGTTCGGGTTGTTCGATGGCGATTGCAACGACCCCGCCCACATTCGGCAAGTGATGGCCGTCACGTCCGAGCAGGACGCGGACGGCCGTCGCAGTGATGTGGGGATATCGATGCTCGGCATCGCGGCGGATGTCATTCTGGAAACAGCGTGGACACCGGAGCACATTGAAGTCTGGCTGGCGCGGTTTGTGTTGTGCGTGAAAGGACTGATCGGGCTCGATGCAACGTTTCGGGCCATCCGGCCCAAAACAATGACATGGAACCCGGCGGAACAGTTGCACGATCTCATGAAGACGGGCATTGAGTTTGACTCGGATGAGCAGTCTGACGGTCGGCTTCATGCCGGGGTGTTTCAGGAGAAGGACATTGGTGACGCACTATACTGGAAAATGCGGATCACGCGCGCGGAGCAGATGCGTATGACGCCGAGCCTCCGCAATTCGCCGAGGATACGTGTGTAGCCGACGCCGGTTTCGCGGGCGATCTTGCGGACGAGTTCGCGGAGCACTTGCCGCTTGTGGGGCGTCCCGGATTGACCGGCTTGTAGCCACGTCGCTCTTCCCGGACCCAACGGTGGAACGTGCTGGGGGTGACGATGCTGATCAGCCGGTCGATGTCCTTGCCCAGCGGCTTGCCAAACTTGAGCAGCCGGGCGCGTTCCTCCGGCTTGGTGTGAATTTCACCAGGGATACGGGCGCGGAGGATCGACAGCTCTTCCTTAAGTTACTTAACGTGCTTGGCCAGTCGGTGTTCCGAGGCATTCGCGATCAGCAGCAACAGCGGGCGAAACAGCCGGGACATCCTGTGCCTGCCTTTGATTTCGATAATGTGTTGTCGAAGCGAGAGATAGCATTGTTGTTGTACCCCGCCAGGATGCTGATCGCAACGATTCGGCGCCCAAACTCGCGCGGTGTTGACCGCCGCAAACCCCTCTTTGTCGCGTTTGCTGTTAACCAACGGCAAAAAAGTTTTGGCACTCTCCTCTGGTTAACACAAAGAGAGAGAATTCTGTTAACCAAAAATCGCGTGCGCGACATTGAATTTTGGCACGCGAAGCCGATTTGGCGTCCGGTGATCTTGCTTGGTCGCGCCGTAACCGGATAACATTTCGTAGCTTACGGCGCGTGCCTCCTCAAAACTCTCGTTGTGCAAAGAGAGTTCATCGGCCTTACGGCACTGGTCGCCGTCATGGCGACCCTTGCCCTTGACGGAATCGGGCCGGGGCAGACCGTCGATGAACCGTTCAAC